>CAZHHN010000021.1:0-19029 GCA_964532415.1 uncultured Gammaproteobacteria bacterium | reverse complement strand
CGATCGGATGGCCGACGTGCAGTCCGTTCGAGGACGGGTACGGGAACATGTCGAGCACGTAGCGCTTCTCTTTGCCCGAACCCGGGCCGAGCGCTCTGAAGACTCCGCGTTCTTCCCAATGCGCCTGCCATTTCTTCTCGATGCCGCGATGATCGTAATGCGCCATAGCTTCAAGAACCTATCACACCCCGGCCGGTCGATCAACGGGAAACCGCCGGCGGAGCGCGCCTATTCCGCCAGTTTCCGATAGACGTAGCCGCCGAGTTCGAAAAGCGCGCCCAAACCGACGGCCGAGGTATACAGCTGCAGATACGCGATGAACGGCAGCAGATTGACGCGTGTGCCGAATCCGCCGAGCACCAGGAAGAGATACGCAGCCTCGGCGATAAAAAAGCCGACCAGGCTGAACCAGAACAGCCGGCGCCACTGCAATCGGCCGAAGACAAACGGCAAAAAGGCGGTGATCGCGAAGGTGAGATAAAACATCCGGGAAATGCGGAGAGCCGTTCCCCAGTCGACGTGCGGATCCCAATGGTACGCCAGGGCGACCCAGAGTCCGAGCTTGGCCAGTGCGGCCGCGAGGCCGTACTTCCACCAAACGCCTTCGAGAAATTTCCGCTCGATCACCAGCACCATATGCCCTGATGATACCACAGGTTCCGCGGCATCGTCCGCCGGCCGGGTCAGATCCGACCATTGACGGGCCGCGCATTTTCCTTCATGGTGGAGGCAGGCCATTCCACCCTTGCCGCGCACGGAGGTTACGATGCGGATGCTTCGCGTTCTTGCTTTCGCCTGTCTCTTGTCTCACTGGACGGCGGAGGCGCGAGCCGACGGCATCCAGCTTCCCTGCGACCCGTCGATCGCCTTGTCGCTCGGGGGCGGAACGTTCTCCGGCCACACCAGTGGAGGCTTCGGCGAAGTCACCTTCCATCGGATGACAACGGCGGCGTTGCACTTGGAAGCCGCGCTGTTCCAGGCATGCCGGAACAGACAGCCGACCCGAAACTGGTTCGCTCGCCTGAACGTCTTCGGGGGACTCATGCGGGAAAAATCCGCACTGCAGTCCGCCACCCCGCCGAAAATCCGCATGGACCAGGACGGACATCCGATCCTTCAAATGGACCAGGCCGGCAACCCCTTGAAAGACGATGCGGGCGAACCGATCCCGCAAACGCAGAACGGCTTATCCAGCGCCGATATCTCGAATGACGGCGCGGGCCTCACGAGCGAAGCCGGACTGCGCCTGTCGCTATATGATGACTCGCATTTCGTCCTGTTGGCGTACGGACAGTATCTGCGAACCTTCACCTTCGGATGGGATGAAGGTGCGATCAACGACATGCAGGTCCACCTGGGAGAAGGGCGCGAGGAGAACCTCGACGTCACCGCCATCGCCCAGGCTCTGGCAAAGAGCGGAGAGATCCGGCTCCAGTACAAGTGGTCCCTGGTCCAGGCTGGCGCCACTTTCGGCTTTCGCAGTTCAATCGTCGGATATCCGGTAACGCTCTCTGCCTCACTGGGCTACCTGTGGTTCAATGCCAAGGTCCGGGCAAAAATCACGCCGGATGTCGCCCAAACCCTGACCGCGCTCGGCGTGAATCCGATGATCGTCACGACGGTGCATCAAGTCGATAAGAGCGCGGTCTCCGGCAATCTCGGAATGCGCCTCGATCTGGCACGGTACCTCGCGCTGGAGATCGGCGGCAGCGCAAGCAGTACGATGTACGCGGCCAGCGGTTCAATGGCAGTACGCTTCGATCTGGATGACATCGCCAGCCTCCTTCACCTCCAATAAATGGCCTACCACCTCCCCCTCACGCTTGGGAGGTCGTTTTTTATGATGACGACGTTCCTTTCAGGGTTTGGGCGCCATCGCGCCGCCCGGCCGTCCGTGCGCGTCCAGGCAAAAGCCCGCTGGATCAGGATCGTACCCCGGCGGACAAACGCAGGCATCGCCCTTGGCTCGTCCGCCGGACTTCGTGCAGTTGGCTTCGTTGACGCCGGGCGTGGCATCGTACTGGATGACCGTGCCGGTAGCCGGTTCGCGAGAAACGGAAGGTGCGCATCCGGCGCCGAGCAGCGCGACCAGAGCGAAAGCAAAAAGATACCGCATGGTTCGGGCTCAGAGGGAACCGCGGGCCGACATCGCCTCGGCGATCCTGCGGACCGCTTCGATGAAGGCCGCTTCGCGCATCGATCCGCCGAAGGTTTTCTGCGCCGCGCGGACGCCGGCCCACCCCGCGCGCATCGTCTCACGCAGTTTCGCGTTGACTTCCTCTTCGGTCCAGGCCGCGCGGGTCAGATTCTGGATCCACTCGAAGCAGGAGACCGTCACGCCGCCGGCATTGGCGAGCACGTCCGGCACGACGACGACGCCGCGCTCGCCGAAGACGTCGTCGGCCGCCGGCAGGGTCGGGCCGTTGGCCAGCTCGAGGACCGCTTTGGCCTTCACGTTCCGGGCGATCTCGGGCGTGATCTGATTCTCAAGGGCGGCCGGAACCAGGATGTCGCAGTCGCATTCCAATACTTCGCGCTGCGAAAGCGGATGCGGCAATTCCTTGAAGCGCGCGGGATCGATGCCGTTCGGGTCGTGCGCGCCGCCCTTGGAATCGGACATCGCCACGATTTTCCATCCGGCTTCGGCCGCCAGGCGCGCGAACCACTGACCGACGTTGCCGAAGCCCTGCACCGCCAGGCGGCGGTCGGGACCGAGACCGGCCGCCTCCGCCAGCGCATCCAACAGGAAGAAGCCGCCCCGCCCGGTGGCGGCATCGCGGCCGAGCGAGCCTCCGAGCGCAAGCGGCTTGCCGGTCACGACGCCGGGCGCCGAACGGCCGACCGCTTTTTCGTACTCGTCCAGGAACCAGCCCATTTCGCGGCCGGAAGTGTTCATGTCGGGCGCCGGCACGTCCAGATCGGGTCCGACGTGCGGCGCGAGCGCGCGGGCATAGGCACGGGTGAGACGCTCGAGTTCGCCGACGGAAAGCGCTTTGGGGTCGACGACGATTCCGCCCTTTCCGCCGCCGAGCGGGATGCCGACGACCGCGGTTTTGATCGCCATCCAGAACGAAAGCGCCTTGATCTCATCGAGATCGACGGCCGGCGCATAGCGGATGCCGCCTTTATACGGCCCGCGCGCGCGGTTCCACTGGACGCGATAGGCGGGGAACTTCCGCACCGAACCGTCATCCATCCGGACCTCGAGCTCGAAGTGATGGATCGCGTCGGGGCGCTTCAGGCGTTCGAGCAGGGCCGCATCCAGACGCATCAGTGCGGCGGCCCGGTCGAGCTGGGTCATGGCGTTATCGAAGGCATTCATGGTGGAAAAACGCGTGAGTGATACGCTCATCCTACCGGTTTTCAGAAAAACAAAAAGCCCCCGAAGTTTCGAAGGGTCGATGGAACTGTGATCCGGCTCCGGGAACGGGAACTGTAAAAGATCGGTCCCCGATGGCGATCCGCGCGCGCTCTCGAACGCCTACCTCGTACGCGGGGAAGATGGCCCCGATGCAGGCCGTTGCTTGATAAGCCTGCTGATGACGTCGAACAGCAGGACATTCGCAATGCCTGCAGCACCGAGGCCGATGCACGCGGTCGTGAACGTGACGTTTCCAAAGACCGCACCGAGGATAATGCCGAATACGGTGAGCAATCCGACGAACAGGGCAGACAGCAGAATGATCAGCAATGCGCTTTTCATGACGCCTCCGATAGGAAGTCCGCTGGAAGGCATACCACGCGAATTATTGCGCGTCAAGAAAAAAGCCCCGCGGATCAGACGGAGGCGGTGACGAACGTGAAGGACCGATGATCTTCCTTGCTACCCCGCTTCCCCGAAGCTGCGGTGCGTCAACAACCTCTCGGCTTCGAGCGCGGCCATACAGCCGGTGCCGGCAGCCGTCACGGCCTGGCGGTAACGGCGGTCCATGACGTCGCCGGCCACGAAGACGCCTTCGTATTTGGTGGTGACGTCGCCCGGAGATTTGACGACGACATAGCCGACCTTGTCGCATTCCAGCCAGTTTTTGAGGAAATCGGTGTTGGGCATGTGGCCGATCGCCACGAACAGGCCGTCGGTTTTGAGCTCCGACGTTTCTCCCGTCCTGCCGTTCCTGAGCTTCAGACCGGTCACGTGCCCGCTTTCGACACCCAGCACTTCGGTCACGTCGACGTTTTCAACCAGGGAAATTTTCGGATTGTTCCGCGCCCGCTCCAGGAGCGGCACCGAGGCCTTGAACTTGTCGCTGCGGTTCAGGATCGTGACTTTGGAAGCAAACTTCGCAAGAAAGGTCGCCTCTTCCATGGCCGAGTCTCCCCCGCCGACGACCGCCACCTCTTTCCCTTTGAAAAAGAATCCGTCGCAGGTGGCACAGGCCGAAACGCCTTTGCCGTAAAGCGCCTTCTCGGATTCCAAGCCCAGCCGGCGGGCCGAAGCGCCGGTGGCCACGATGACGGTTTCTGCCTCATAGGTCTTTTCGCCGACGAAGACCTTGTACGGCCGCGCGGAAAAATCGACGGCCGTGACCGTTTCTTCGACCACGCGCGTCCCGAACTTCTCGGCTTGGGCACGAAGCTTGAGCACCAGCTCCGGTCCCATCACGCCTTTGTCCTCGCCCGGCCAGTTCTCGACGTCCGTCGTGGTGGTCAGCTGCCCGCCCGGCTGCGGACCGGCCAGGAGCAGCGGCTTCAGATCGGCGCGCGAGGCGTAGATGCCGGCCGTGTAGCCGGCCGGGCCCGCGCCGATGATGACGACGTTCTCCGTCACATCCGCGCCGTCAGCTTTTCGATCAGTTTCTCCTTGGGCTGGACGCCGACCATCTGCTCGACCGCTTCGCCGCCCTTGAAGATGATGATCGTCGGGATACTCATGATGGCGTACTTGCCGTGCGTTTCCGGATTCTCGTCGACGTTCATCTTGGCGACCTTGACGGGCTTGCCTTCAAGCTCGTGCGCGATCTCTTCAACGATCGGACCGAGAATTTTGCAGGGGCCGCACCACGGCGCCCAAAAATCGACCAGCACGGGCACCGGCGAGGTGAGCACTTCCGCCTCGAAATTCGCATCGGTCAACACGAGTTCCGCCATAGGATTGAAGGGAGATGAATGTGGTTAGAATCCGAGCTGCTGCTCGCGCTTCTCCTCGGAGTATACCTCCAGAACGTCGCCGAGCTGAATAGGGGCGCCTTTGCCCTCGAAGCGGATGCCGCATTCCTGGCCGCCGTAGACCTCCGCCACCGATTGCTTGTGACTCTGGAGATCTGCGACCTTGCCCGAAGCGATCGGTTCGCCGGCGTGGAAGACCTGGGCCAGGGCGCCGCGCAGCACCTTGCCGTCGGTCACGACGCCGCCGACGATCTGACCGTCACGACCGGAGCGGAAGACGCCGCGGATCTCGAGCTTGCCGAGATCGGTGCGGAGAGTTTCCGCCTTGAGCTTTTTCTTCAGCTCGGCCTTGACGTCGTCGAGCAGATCGTAGATGACCTTGTACTGGCGAATTTGGACGTTCTTCTCGCGGGCCAGACTGGAGGCCGTCGAGGTCGGAGCGACGTGGAACGCGAGGACGTGCGCGCCGTTGGTTTCGGCGCTCAGGACGTCGGAATCGGTGACGTTGCCGAGGCCCTTGCCGACGACTTTCACGCCGACTTCCGGATGCGTCATGCGCTCGAGCGACGAGAGGATCGCTTCGAGCGAACCGAGCACGTCGGCGCGGATGATGACGTTGGTCCATTGCTTGTCGGCGGCGCTCTCTTCGGAGGAGGCCGAAGCCGAAACGGTCGGCTGGGTGCTGCTCTGGGCATGTTTGACCGCTTTCCAGTCCTTGAGATCCGCGATGCGCTCCGGCACTTCGAGCACGTCGCCGACCGTCGGCGCCAACTTGAACCCCAAAATCTTGACCGGCATGCCGGGCGGCGCCTCTTCGACGCCCGCCCCGGTGAAATCTTTCATGGCGCGGACGCGGCCGTAATTCACGCCGCCGATGCCGGCCACGTCGTTCTTCCTGAGCGTGCCGCCCTGGATCAGCACGGTCGCGACCGGGCCTTCGCCCTTGTCGACGTGCGACTCGATGATCGTGCCGATGGCGCGGCGCTCCGGATTGGCGCGGATCTTGTCCTTCTCGAGATCGGCGACGAGCAGGAGCGTGTCGAGCAGCCCGTCGATCCCCTTTTTGGTCTTGGCCGAGATCGGCACCATGACAGTCTTGCCGCCCCAGTCTTCCGGCACCATGCCGAGATCGGAGAGCTGACGCTTGACCTGTTCGGGATTGGCGTCGGCCTTGTCCATCTTGTTGATGGCGACCACGTACGGCAGCTTGGCCGCTTCGATAATGCGGACGACTTCCACGGTTTGCGGCTGGACGCCGTCATCGGCCGCCACGACGAGCACGGCGATGTCGGCCACGCGGGCGCCGCGCGAGCGCATCATGGTGAAAGCTTCGTGTCCGGGCGTATCGATGAAGGTGATCTTGCGGCCGTTCTTCTCGGCCTGATAGGCGCCGATGTGCTGGGTGATGCCGCCCGACTCGCCTTTGGCGACGGCCGAAGCGCGGATGGTGTCGAGCAGCGTCGTTTTTCCGTGGTCGACGTGGCCCATCACCACCACGACCGGCGGGCGCGGCTTGAGCATCGCTTCGTTTTCCGACAGCACCGACTCCTTCAGTTGTTCGAGAGCGCTGTGCACCGTCTCTTCCTTTTGCGTGGCGGATTCCTTGACCGCCTGGTAACCCAGGTCTTCGGCGATGATGGCGGCCGTGTCGAAATCGACACGCTCGTTGATCGACGCCAAAATGCCGCCCTTCATCAATTCGCGGATGACGTCGGTGGCGGGGCGCTGGAGCTTGTCGGCCAGCTCCCGGACGGTGATCGAGGGCGGCAGGTGGATCTTGCGGTCGGGACTGACTTCGCCGGCGGCGATTTTCCGGCGCAGCTCCATCTTGTTCTTCTCGTCGGAGAGCTGCTTCTGGCGCCAGGCGTATTCCTGCCAGCGGCGGATGATGCGCTCGGCCTCGCGGCCGTCGACTTTGATGGCCTTGCGGCCGATGTCGAAGCCCAGCACGGGCAGCTTCTGGCGGAGTTCTTCGGGGGTGACGCGCAATCGGCGCGCGAGTTCGGTGATGTTCATGTATGACGGAGCGTACGCGCCCGAAGCGGGTTTGTCAATAAAAAGACCCGCACGCCTGAGGAGGTTGCGGGGGTCAGGCTTTGGATACGACGCGGAGCGCGGGCTGATCGGTCGGTACGCCATCGGAGAGACGCTCTCCTCCGATTGCCTCGCCTTCCAGCGCACGAATGGCGGAATCGACAGGACAGACGTCCACATCGTGCTGCACATCGATGGCTTCGAGATCGGCCCTGTATTGCCTCGGGAGGTCGGTCGGCCTCAGGAGGTATCCGTCGGGAAGGATCAGCCAATCCAAGCCGGGAGCGACTGGATCCTGATCGCCGAAGGGATCCAACCCGGCCAATTCGGCATTGCGCGAAGCCAGGGACTGGCCCACATGACGGCGCTTGGCGAGGCCATCCTCGAGCTTCCTCTGCACCTGCATGAGCAGAGGATGATACTTGATGAGATGGCCTGCCGATCCGGCGGCGGCGCGAAGTTCATCGGGCTCGGCCCCGCGATCAGCCACCGAGGCGTTGATCGCTTCGACACGGGCGTTGTACCCTGCGGCGATCCGGCCCAGACGCCAGCACGAGAGCATCCAGATGTCCCCGAACTCCGGGAGGTTGGGCAGGGCGTTTTCCAGGCGTTCCTGGCGCGCCGGCGCGGCCGGGTCTGGAGATCCGGCCGGGAGCTGGAGCTGACCTCCCCGGGATGGCGCGCGGCGGACGCGACTGAGTTTCTGCGCCCGCCATGCCAGGGCAGTCACACTGACCAGACCCAGCGGCAAGAGCGGCACTCCAGCCATCGCAAAGAGGACGAACAGGAACCCGGAGATGGCGCAGCCGTGAGAATGGCTCCTGAGAAGGTACCCTGCATGCTCGAGCGCCGCCGCCGGCAAAGGGTTCCTCCACTGCGCTGCCAAGCTTTGAAGATGTCGGTGGGCGGCCGCGATGTCATCGGAGAACACGAACTTCTCCAAATGTTGACCATTATGGCCAAGAGGCGCCATCTGCGTCCGCCCACGGGAGTTGATGAACCTTTCCACATCCTCCCACCAAGGCACTACCTTGTATTGTGGTCCGTTTGGAGTGTGCGCCATCGGCTGCTCCAACAGCCCATCCGGCACGGCAGGGGCCTGTGCGGCTGGCTTCGCCACGGCCGCTTCTCCAGGAGGCGTATTTCTTTTGAAGAGGGAATCGAGCATCGTGAACCTCGCTTGTAGAAGGTGCGGCTATGGGACTAAACTCAACCTAACATGCGGGACGGAAATGTCAAACAGGGAGCGGCGTCCGGCTTCCTGCTGGTCGACAAGCCGTCGGGACCGACCTCGCACGACATCGTCGACATCGCGCGCCGGGCTTTGGGCACGCGCAAGATCGGCCATGCCGGCACGCTCGACCCGTTCGCGTCGGGACTCCTGATCCTGGCCGTCGGCGCGGCGACCACATCCGTCTCACAATTCGTCGGGTTGGAGAAATCGTACGAAGCGACACTCCATTTCGGCGCGCGTAGCGACACGATGGACCGCACCGGCCGGATCGAGCCGCGCTCCTGCGCCCCGGTTCCGCGCGAAGCGTTGGAAGCCGCTCTCGCAAAATTCCGCGGCGAAATCGACCAGACGCCGCCGATGTATTCCGCCAAAAAGATCGGCGGGAAGAAGCTCTACGAGCTGGCGCGCGAGGGAAAAACTGTCGAGCGCAAGCCTGTGCGCGTCACCATCCACGAACTGGAACTCGTTTTCTATGAATGGCCCGTGGCCATGATCCGCTGCCGCGTTTCGAGCGGAACGTACATCCGCGCGCTGGCGGATGACATCGGAGAGGCGCTCGGTTGCGGGGCGTATCTCGAAGAGTTGCGGCGCACGAAGATCGGAGATTTCCGCGTGGAAGATGCCGTTCCTCCATCGGCAATTGACGCCGGCAATCTGTTCTGATATAAGAACGATCGTGAGGAGGCAACATGGAACGTATGAGCTCGAAGCATAAACGTCCTGGTCGCCCAGGGAACATGACCCGGGCGAGAGGACGGCGGCCAGCAGTTCGTGGGCACCGGGAAGATGCTGCGCGTGCGGCCGACGGGTGGCTGCATCACTGCATCGTTCAGCTCCGAAAGCGACCCGGCAAGCCGGGCGGAGAAATCATCGTACATTCGGTCTACGTGCACGCATTCCTCGATACGTTCGATCGGTTTCATGACCAGCACCAAAGCGCCGCCGCCATCCTTGCGGAGCGCCTGTGCGAACAACCCGGGGTCCATACCGTGCAGTATCGGATCCTGGAAAGGCGCGACGGGGACTCTCCCCCGATGTACTGCGTCAAAATCATCATCAATAAGAGGGACTAGAGGCCGCACGCAAGCGCGCCTTTTTCATTTGATCCTCCAAATTTCCGCATCCGCGGCCGTGTAGACCCGCTCGAATGACGGATCTTTTTGTATCAATGCGCGGAGCGGCTCGCCGTCGCGCCGCAGCAGGACGTAACGGGCGTCGAAATCCTTTTCAATCAGCGAGGCGAGCCCGAGGCGACGCCGGCCTTCGGAAATATCGCGCCATTCCCAATAGTTCGCAGGGTCGTGATCCGAGAGGAAGCGCGGATCGAGCCCGGCGATGTAGCGCTGCGCGTCATCGCGATAGACGAGGTACGGAAAATCGTCCCAGGCGGTGTGGAACACGACCGCGTCCGCCGGCAGATGCCCGCGCATCCAGATGCCGACCTCCGCAAAGCGCGTCCAGGGCGTGCGGCGGGCGTAGACGGTCCGCGCCAGAGCGATTTCACGCCCACCGAAGACGCCGAGCGCGAGCGAAACAACGCAGGCGATCGGCACAAAGGCGTATCCGCACCGTATCCGGAACCGGGCGAAGACCGCGCGAAGCCCGGGCGCGGCAAGCAGCACGTCGCCGATCAGCGCCGAAGCCAGCAGGAAAACCGGCAGCGCGTATTCCTTGTGGCGCGCCTGCCGCAGCGTCATGAGCAGCAGCGCGAGCGCGAGCGCTCCCGTACACGCGATGGCACGGCGGCGTTCGGGCGTCAGGCGGCCGGGCGCGATCCGGATATTCCTGAAGATCAGCGCCGCGAACGTCGCGACAACCGTGAAGATCGGCGCGAAGACCGCCGCGTTTTCGAGGAGCAGTCGGCCGGGCGCGATCGGATACCACTCGTTGCCGACGATCACGTCCGCCGCGCGGTTGCCGATCAGCGCCACCCGGACGATCTGCTCCCAATAAAATGCCAGATTCTGCGGGAAGAACGGATTGATGACGAGGCCGAGCACGGCCCCGGCGACGATTGCGCGCAGGTTGAGGACCGAACGGTACGCGGCAGCATCGATCAGACCGACGACGAAAAGCAGTGGCCAGCCGGCATGCAGCCAGACGTAGGCAAAAGCGACGGCGAAAAGCCAGATTTTCCTCCGGCTTCTGAGCGCGATGAGGGCCGCGAAGAACGCGCACAAGGCGAGCGCCGTAGCCTTGGTCAGCAGCAGGCGGAAAACGAAACCGGGCGCGACGAGCAGGGGCAGCGTCCACCAGAACGGATGCTTCACTTCGTAACGCCGTAACAGGAAGCAAAACATCGCCGCAGCCGCCGCAGCAAAGAGCAGCGTGGCGATTTTTAGACCCCAAAAATCTCCAAGCACGTTCAGGAACGGCATGAGCGCCACGTGATACAGGAAGTGCTGGTCGGCGAAATGCGATGCGAGCGACGTAAGCGGCAGCCAAGGGAACGCGCCCACGATGCCGTGCGCGGCGATCCGCTTGGCCATCCAAAGATGGTAATAGGCGTCGGCATCGCCGAACGTCGGCGACGCAAACGCGAAGCCGAGCACGCCGGCGGCGATCAGGAAGATCCATACCTCATCCCGGATTTTCATGCCAAGAGTATACCGCAGGAACAAAAAGATCCGGTCCCTGAAGAGGGGTGCCGGACGAGAGACACTGGCCCTTACGGTCACCGGGTCTGGGAAATCGTGCGCGCCGCGGAACCGCAATTCGAAGCCTGACTACCGGAACGGGAATGCAACTTCCCCCGACCTCTCAGCACGGTCAGACAGGCCGTACTGCCATCCCATCTGCGATCGACCGAGCCGGAAAGATCCATGATGAATCCATCCGGTCGGCTCAGGTCGGTCACCGCCTCCGGGTGATGGATGAAGGTGCAGATGCCTTGCAGGCTGGTAAGGACGCGCTCGAGCCGATCGGGGTGTGCTCTGCAGTCATGGGCCGACCGATTGAGATTTGGGCGACCGGTATGGACGCGCATCCAGGTCGGCTCCGTGAACTCGCGGTGAAGCTCATCGTACTCGATAAAACGCGCGCAGTCTCCTTCGAACCCGATTTTTGCCTGTGCACAGAGCCACGGGAGATCGAGCCGTGGATCGACCAGGACCAGGAGCGGGTAGACATCGTCGTACGCGAGAAGGTCCTCTGGGATGGGCGGAATGCTCTTCAAGTATCGTTCGAATCCCCCGTACTGTGTGAAGAATCCGCTGTCGGACCCGATCCCAAGTTGCCAAAAACGTTCGGCTTGGTACAAGCGATCTTGACGCTGTCTGAAAATTTCCAGTGAAGCGACCTCCGGCTGTGCCATGATGTACCCCTCGCGTTGAGTGTTTTCCCGGCGGAACGGCACGTGCCGCCGATTGGAAGATGCGTCGAGATTGTCAGAAAAACGCCCGCCTGTCAAGCCAGGAGCAAGCCTTGCCAAAGAGACGGCGGCCTGATAAGGTCGAAGCGTTCCGACATTAGCCATCCGATCGTCCCCGTACCGGTTGCGTACGAAAGCTGCCTCTCCTGCTATGCGATTTGTGCCCGGAATCAAGGCTGAAACGACAGAACCCGCGCGCGCTCCAAGGAAAGCCTGAGGCTTTCCGGCTTTTCGTCATCCGCACAACCCGGCACCGGACGACGGCCAACCATTATGTCCGTCATGATTGTCGTGCTTGCCCTGCTCGCCTTAGCGATCGGCCTCGGTGCCGGCTATTTCATCCAGAAAAAACTTTCGGCCGCCAAGGTCGCTTCGGCCGAAGCCAAAGCCGAAGCGCTGCTGAACCAGGCCAGGGCCAAGGCGCAGGAGGTCGAACTCCAGACCAAGAAAAAGGCCGTCCAGATGCTGGACGAGGCCAAGCGCGACGAAGCCGAACGCCGCAAAGAGCTGAGCGCTCTCCAGCAACGGCTCGAAAAGCGCGAGTCCCTTTTCGACAAACAGCTGCTCGAACTGCAGGAAAAGAACAAGAAAACCGACGAGCGCGCTACCGAACTCGACGCCGGCAAGGCCGAACTCGACCGCCTGAAAATTTCCGTCCGCGAGCGCCTTGAAAAGGCCGCCGATCTCTCCAGGGACGCCGCCAAGGAGCAGCTGCTGGCCGCCGTCGAGGACGAGGCCAAGGACGAAATCCTCTCGCGCATCCGGAAGGTCGAACGCGCCGGCACCGAGGAAGTCGAGGTCAAGGCCCGCAATATCCTGTCGACCGTCATCTCGCGCGTCGCCTCTTCGCACTGCGCCGAAACCACCACCACCCAGGTCCAGCTTCCGAGCGACGACATGAAAGGGCGTATCATCGGCAAGGAAGGCCGCAACATCAAGTCGCTCGAACAGCTGACCGGCACGGAAATCATCGTCGACGACACCCCGAACGTCATCACCGTTTCGGGCTTCTCCCCCATCCGCCGACAGGTCGCGCGCCTGGCGCTCGAAAATCTCATCAAGGACGGCCGCATCCAGCCGACCAAAATCGAGGAGGCCATCGAGGAGGCCAAGCGCACGCTGGCGCTCGACATCAAAAAGGCCGGCGAGGACGCCATGATCGAATGCGGCATCCCGCTCGGCTCGGTCGATCCCAAGCTGATCTCGATCCTCGGCCGGCTGAAGTACCGCACCTCCTACGGCCAGAACGTCCTGCGCCATTCCATTGAAGTCGCGCTGATCGGCAACTTCCTGGCCAAGGAAGTCGGGGCCGACGCCGCCGTGCTGCTCAAAGGCGGCCTCTTCCACGACGTCGGCAAGGCGGTCGACCACGACGTACCCGGCGCCCATCCGGAGATCGGCTACAACATCATGAAAAAGTTCGGCTTCCCGGAGGAGGTCGCCTACCATTCGCTCTCGCATCACGAGGACCGGCCGCGCAACATCGAGGGCTATCTCTGCAAAGCCGCCGACGCCATTTCCGGTTCCCGGCCGGGCGCGCGCAAAGACACGCTCGAGAACTACGTCCGCCGCCTCGAAGATCTCGAGAAGGTCGCCTCGTCGTTCGAAGCGGTCGATCATGCCTACGCCATCCAGGCCGGCCGCGAGATCCGCGTCTTCGTCTCGCCGCAGCGCGTCGACGACCTGGGCGCCTGGCAGCTCGCCAAGGACATCGCCAAGAAGTGCGAGCAGGAACTGCAGTATCCCGGCGAGATTAAGATCAACGTCATCCGCGAGATGCGCGCCATCGAATACGCGCGCTGAGAGGGTCATTCCTGCAAAAGCAGGAATCCAGGGCCTATGTTCAAAGCATTGATTTTCGGAGATGTCGTCGGCAAGATCGGACGGGAAGCGCTCAAACGGGCGCTGCCCGGCTTGAAAGCTGCGTACGCGCCCGATCTCGTCATCGCCAACGCCGAGAACCTGGCGCATGGCAAAGGGCTGACCAAGCCGATCATCGCCGATCTCAAAGCGGCCGGCGTGGATTTCTTCACGGCCGGCAATCATGTTTTCCACAACCCGAAAGGCCCGCATGACGTCTGGGCCGATGCGGGATTGAAGGACGTGCTGATCCGGCCGGCCAATTTTCCCGAAGGCACGCCGGGCGAAGGAGAAAAAACGCTAATCGTTGGCAAAAAAAGGCTTCTGGTGGTAAACTTGATCTGTCAGGTCTTCATGGGAGAAGCCTACGGCAGCCCGTTCGCCGCAATGGAGGCGATCCTGAAGCGGCATGCCGGAGAAACCTTCGACGCCATCCTGGTCGATCTCCACGGCGAAGCCAGTTCCGAACGCATCGCTTTCGGCCTGCACTTCGACGGACGCGTCAGCTCGGTAACCGGGACGCATACGCACGTGCCGACCGCCGACGCGCGCGTCTTGCCGGGCGGCAGCGCCTATCTCACCGATATCGGCATGACCGGCGCGCGCCATTCGGTACTGGGCGTCGCTCCGGAAGGGCCGATCAGCCGGTTCACGGCAGGCGAGGCCAGGCCGTTCGAGATCCCCGAAGAAGGCCCCGTCGACCTGAACGCGGCGCTCGTGACCATCGGAGACCTTGGGTCGGAACCAGGCGCATCCTGCAGCAAGGCCCTGAAGATTGAACTGATTCAAAAAATCATTGACCCGCACGGCGTATGAACAAGGCTGCACTGGCCGTCAAACTTTCGGAAAAGACCGAGCTGCCCCGCAAGCGCTGCGAAGAGATCATCGAAACGCTGACGGACCTGATCATTCAGGAACTCAAAAGCGGTGGCGAGGTGACGATCGCCGGCTTCGGCGCTTTCTCGGCCCGCACGCGCGCCTCGCGCATGGGCGTGAACCCGCAGAAGCCCAGCGAGAGGATCACCATCCCGGAGGTGCGCGTGCCGAAATTCAAGGCCGGCAAGACGCTCAAGGATTCGCTGAAGGGCAAGGCCTGAAAAAAGAAAGCGACGGCGAAGGCCGTCGTTTGCGTTCTGAGCTGAGCCGAATCCGTCGGTTACGTTCCCGAAGACGCGGAGCCTGCGGACGGATCGGGATCCGCATCGACGATGTCGCCAAGGTCGATGAGCACGTGCTCCGTGGATTCTCCGCGCATCCCCCTTTCGATTTCGGCGCGCTGTGCCGGCGTCATCTCAGTGAGAACTTCTTTTTCCTGTTGCCCCTCCTGCTCCGGTGTGAGGCCGTCCCATGGTTTCGACTTACCGCCATCTCGCGTATCGGGCATCGTCATTCCTCCCGTCCGTTACGGAAGAAAACTATCATGCATCCGAGATCGGGTCAATTCGAAACTCCGTCGATCGCGACGGAGTTTCGTTTTCAGGGCTTGAGCCAGCCGGCGATTTTTTCCACCAGCCCATCAAGCGCGACGGATTCCACGTCGGTTTTGACGCGCTCTTTCCATTCGACGCCGCCGGCCGCCAATGATTTTTCGGAAATGACCAGACGGAGCGGAATGCCGATCAGGTCGGCATCGGCGAACTTCTCTCCCGCGCCGACGTCGCGGTCGTCGACAAGCGCTTCGATCCCCGCCGACGTCAGATCGGCTTCAATCCTCGCGATGGCCGCGTCGACGGAGGCCTGGGCTTCGGGGCTCTTCGTTTTGAGCGGCACGATATGGACCTGAAACGGCGCGACGGTTTTCGGCCAGAGAATGCCCCGGCCGTCGCGGTAGGCTTCGACGATCGCGCCGACCAGTCGCGAGGTGCCGATGCCGTAGCAGCCCATCAGCACGCGGCGGCGCTCCCCTTTCTCGTCCATGAAATCGAAACCGAAAGCGTCGCTGTATTTCGTCCCGAGGTCGAAAATATTGCCGACTTCAATACCCTTGGCCTTCGCGAGCTTGCCGCCGCACTGCGGGCAAGCATCCCCCTCTTTCAACGTGGCGACCTCGCTGTTCTGCCCGAACGAGCAGGCCTCGCAGGCGATCAGATCATCTTCGCCCGCGTCGGTCAGTGCCTGGAATTCGTGGGAAACCTTGCTGGTGAACATGCCGCCGCTGGCCTGGACGACTTTCACGTCCAGCCCGCAGCGCCGGAAGACGCGCAGGTACGCCCCAAGCGCCCTGGCATAGAAGGCTTCCAGGTCCGCCTGGTCCGCGTGGAAGCTGTAGAGGTCCTTCATGCGGAATTCGCGGCCGCGCAGCACGCCGGACTTGGCGCGCAGCTCGTCGCGGAATTTGGTGTTGATCTGGTAGAGCGCGAACGGCAGTTCCCTGTACGACCGGATGAACTTCTGCGCCAGCGGCGTGACGACCTCCTCGTGCGTGCAGCCGAGCGCGTACTCCTTGTCGGTCTGCGACTTCAGCCTGAAGAGCACGTCGACGCCTTCCCAGCGTTTGGTTTTTTCCCAGTACTCCCTGGGCTGGAGCGACGGCATGAAAATTTCCTGCGCCCCGAGCGCGTTCATCTCCTCGCGGACGATCTGCTCGACCTTGCGCAGCACCGCGAGGCCGAGCGGCAGCCACGAATAGACGCCGGCCATGACGTGCTCGACGAAGCCGCCCTGTTCGAGCAGGCGGGCGTTGGCCGAATCGGCATCCGACGGCGCGGTTTTGCTGGTTTTTCCGAAGAGAAGCGAGTAGCGCATATCGCGGATAGCGTAGCGGGCGCAGTATGGGCCGTCAAGGTAACGGGCAGGCCCTTGACCGATCTGCAATCTTCGCCTATACTGCCAAAGCCCAATCATATACGGGCGAAAGGAAGTCATGAAGAAGGCCAGACCGAACAAACTGAAACTGAACAGCGAAACCCTCCGCCAGCTGGGGAGGGACAAACTCGCCAAGGCGCAGGGAGGAGTGATCCCGATCACCTCCGCCGTTCCCGGGGGTGGAGAGTCGGACTTCTGCCAGCACTACAGCGAATGGCAGTGGTGCACGATCGGCAGCGTCTGGTAGCGTCTGATCGCCATCGTCATCATACCCTTCCGTACCGAATCCGGACAAACGTCCCGGCTCCGCCGCGCACCGCTCTCAGGCGATGCGCGGCATTTTCATAGAGGCCCAAAAAGAAATCCGCGGCCTGAGGCCGCGGATTTCTTTTGCGCGATCACCTGCCGCCCGCGCGCTTGCGGGCGTTGCTGTCCAGATACAGCTTGCGGATGCGGACCGACTTGGGGGTGATCTCGACCAGCTCGTCGTCGCCGACGTATTCGATGGCGTCTTCGAGGCCCATCTGGCGCGGAACATCGAGCGCTTCGGCCACGCCGTCGCCCTTCGAGCGCATGTTCGAAAGCTGCTTGAGCTTGCAGACGTTGACTTCCAGGTCTTCCGGTTTGGCGGTCTCTCCGACGACCATGCCGGCATAGACCTCGACGGCCGGACCGATGAACATCTGGCCGCGTTCTTGGGCGCCGAGCAATCCGTAGTTGGTGGTGGTTCCGGTTTCGAAGGCGATCAGCGAGCCGTGCGGGCGGCCTTCGAATTCGCCGCGGTAATCCTCGTAGCCGAGCAAGAGGCTGTTCATCAGGCCGAGGCCGCGCGTGTCGGTCATGAATTCGTTGCGGTAGCCGATCAGTCCGCGCGTGGGAATGACGAATTCCAGAAAGGCGGTCGGGCCGTCGACCTTCATGTCCTTCATTTCGCCGCGGCGGAGTCCCAGCTTCTGGATGACGGTGCCGGCGTGCGGCTCGGGGCATTCGATGGCGAGCTGCTCGATCGGTTCAAGCTTCTTGCCGCCTTCTTCCTTGAAAATCACCTGCGGTCGCGAAACTTCCAGCTCATACCCTTCGCGGCGCATCTTTTCGATCAGGATGGCCAGGTGGAGCTCGCCGCGGCCGGAAACGACCCAGCGGCTCTCGACGTCGGTCGGCGCGACTTTCAGGGCCACGTCGGTTTCGAGCTCGCGGTCGAGGCGTTCCTTGATTTGGCGGGAAGTGGTGTATTGGCCTTCCTTGCCGGCGAACGGGCTGGTGTTGATGCCGAAGGTCATCTTGACGGTCGGCTCCTCGATCTCGATGGTCGGCAGCGGGCGCGGATCGGCGATGTCGGTGATCGTTTCGCCGATCGAGACGTTCTCGATGCCCGAAACGGCGCAGATGTCGCCGGCTTCGCACGATTCGATGTCGACGCGGTTCATGCCGGCATAGCCCATCAGGCTGACGATGCGCGTCTTTTTGCGCGCGCCGTCGCGGGCGATGTGCAGCACGTCCATGTTCTTTCTGAGCGTGCCGGAATACAGGCGGCCGATGGCGATTTTGCCCTTGAAATTGTCGTAGGCCAGGCTGATGGTCAGGAACTGCAGCGGCGCGGAAGCGTCAATCGTCGGGGGCGGAATGGTTTCAAGAATCTTTTCAAACAGCGGCTCGATGTCCTTCATGTCTTCGAGCTTTTCGGTGGTGCCGGCCTTGCCCTGCACGCCGGAGGCGTAGACGATCGGAAAATCCAACTGGGCATCGGAAGCGCCGAGCTCGACGAACAGGTCGAAGGCCTTGTTGAGCGCCCACTCCGGCCGTGCGCCGGGCTTGTCGATCTTGTTGATGACGACGATGGCCTTGTGTCCGGCCTGGATGGCCTTGCGCAGTACGAACTTGGTCTGCGGCATTGGGCCTTCCTTGGCGTCGATGACCAAAAGCACGCCATCGACCATGCGCATGATGCGCTCGACCTCGCCGCCGAAATCGGCGTGTCCGGGCGTGTCGACGATGTTGATTTTGGCGTCCTTGTAGTTGACGGAAGCGTTTTTGGAAAAAATCGTGATGCCGCGTTCGCGCTCAAGATCGTTGGAATCCATCAGCAGCTCCTGCTGGGCGTCGGCTTTCAGCTTGAAATTGGCGCTCTGTTTCAGAAGAGCGTCCACCAGCGTGGTCTTGCCGTGGTCGACGTGGGCGATGATGGCGATGTTGCGGAGATTCATAAAAAATAGCCGGCGCGCGCCGGTAAGGTTTGCCGCCTGACTCTACCGCTTCCGGCCAGCGCTGTCAAGCGGGTCCGGTCGAAAAGAAAGGCCAAGGAGCTCGTTTCCTTGGCACGCGATAAGTTCAGATTATCGGCACACATGACATCCCTGTGATGTGGCGCATTCCACCACGCGACCGCGAAGCCCGGGGGCAGCCGTACGAACCGCACTAAGAGAAAACTCCACGTGGAGTGGAGTTTTCTCTGGTGCGTCGGCTGGGGGTCGAACCCAGGACCTTAGGCTTAAGAGGCCTCTGCTCTACCGGCTGAGCTACCGACGCCCATCCCTTACAAGAAGGGATGCTACCCCGGATCCCTTGCGGAATCAAGAGGCAGACGGAGCCTGCTGAGCCACGGCGACCTGGCTCGAAGAGC
>CAZHHN010000020.1:0-20012 GCA_964532415.1 uncultured Gammaproteobacteria bacterium | reverse complement strand
CTAAAACTAAAAGAGAAAAGCCACCTCGCCGGTGGCTAACTCAGGCATTACCCTTCTTTTTCACATGCTCGGCGATCAAAAAGACCCCCACCTTTCGGTGGGGGTCTTTTGGTGGCGGGAGCGGGACTCGAACCCGCGACCTCGAGGTTATGGGCCTCGCGAGCTGCCAACTGCTCTATCCCGCTGCGTTTTTGGGACACGTGTAGCCTACGCGAGTCCGGAACCGGCGTCAAGGACTCAGCTCCGGACGCCGAGCCGCGCGGCCTCCTGATACACTTCGAGCGTCTCGCCGGCGGCTTTCTCCCAACGAAACTCCGTCGACCGTTCCAGTCCGCGGCGGCCAAGCTCGCGGCGCCGGACCGGGTCTTCGAGCAGGTGCTTCATGGCCAGCGCCAGTTCGGCATTGCGTTCCGGATCGATCAGGAGCGACGCTCCGTGGCCGGCGATTTCCGGCAGTGACGACACGTTCGAAGTGATGACCGGTACGCCCAGCGTCATGGCTTCCAGGACCGGCAACCCGAATCCCTCATAGCGGCTCGGAAAAACGAACGCCAGCGCCCGGGCCATCAGCGCCGCCTTGTCGGCTTCGGGTACGTAGCCCAGCGTCCGGATATGCGGTCCGGCATTCCCAAAACGTCGGTTGGCGGCGGCGATCGCGGCGAAGATTTTTTCGGTTTTCCAGCCGCGCGCGCCCGCGATGACCAGTTCCGTGTTGCCGATCAGACGCGGGAAGCGCTCGGCCAGGGACGCGTAGGCTGCGACCAATCCCGCGACGTTCTTGCGGGGCTCGACCGTTCCGAGAAACAGGAAGTATGGGTTCTTCAATTCCCCAGGAAGGGGCCGTTCCCAGTCGGCGGAAGCGGGCGGTTCGACGCCTTCGTGCACGACGGCAATTTTTTCCGAAGGTACCGCGAAGATCCGCTGCAGGTCGCGCTTGGTGGACGCCGAAACGGCGATCAGTTTGACGGCGCGCCGCAGGCTGGCCGGCACGACGAAACGCCGCGAAAACAGCTGGCCGCCCGGAAACCATTCCGGGTGCAGATAAATCGCCAGGTCATGGACCGTGGCCACGGAGACGCCGCGATAACCGAGCGGCAGACTGCCCGTCGTGCCGTGGAAAACGTCCGCACCCGACTTGGCAATGGCAGAAGCCACGTAGCGGTGGGAATACGCGTAGGGCAACAGACGCTTGAAGCGCGAAAGCGGCAGGAGGCGGCGGGAAGCGCGACGATGACCTCCGATCAGGCGGTTGATCTCGTCCCGGTCGGCGCGCTCGTCGAAAAACAGGAGGTACTCGTTTTCCTCGTCGATCTTCAGGAGATGGCGGACCAGGAAACGGACGTACTGGCCGATGCCGGCAAGTTCGCCGGTTTCCGGACGGACGATTGGCCGGCAATCGATGGCGATGCGCATACTCCTCCCATGATAGCACGCTTCACCAGGCAAAGGTCTTGAACCCCCAGAAGAGCAGCGACTTGGCGTCCTGGAAACGGTCGTCCGAACTCGCGCTGCCGAGCGTCACGGCGATCACGTCCGCCTTCCCGCGTTTGGCGCGCAGTACCAGCGTATACCCCGCCTCTTCGGTATAGCCGGTCTTTCCTCCCACGATCTGAAATTCGCCCTGATTCAGAAAGCTGCCGAGCAGCTCATCGGTCGCCGGCACCTGGCGTTCGAAACCGCCCTTCGTGCGGACGATCAACGCCTTCGTGGTCAGCGCGTCCCGGATTTCCGGATGCTGGAAGGCCGCGAAGGCCAGGCGCCCGACCTCGAGGGCGGCCGAACGGTTCTCCGGCGAATAGCCGGTCGGATCGACGAAGGCCGTGTGCAACAGCCCGAGTTCGCGCGCTTTGGCGTTCATCCGTGCGACGAACTGCCCGCGCGTCATGCCGAGGGAACGGGACAGCGCCATGGCGGCGTTGTTGGCCGAACCGACCAGCATCACGCGGAAGACGTCGCGCGCTGGCAAAGTGTCCCCCGCCTTGAGGTACGGGATGCCTTCAAGTGCGTTATCGGCAGGTTCGATCGTGACCGGCGTATTCCAGTCCGGCTTGGCTTCAAGCAGCACCAGCGCGGTCATGAGCTTGGTGATCGAGGCGATCGGCACGATCCGGTCTTCTCCCTGCGAATACAGCACTTCGCCGCTAGACACGTCGATCAGCGCCGCCGATGGCGCGGTCAGACGGACTCCCAGACTGGCGGGATCGAGATTGCGCGGCGGATGCGACGCTTCGGAGGGAGCGGGTGCCCCCACGGCAAAGACGACCGGCGAAGGCCGCAACAAATCGTTCCGGCCGGTCCAGCCGGAGAAAACCGAGAGCAGCAGGAACGGCAGCAGAAAACCGGTCATGGGTCAGGCGGACGGCTTGGAAGCTTCCGCGGGCGAAGGGGCATCGAGAAGCTTTTGGAGGTTCTCATCGCTGCGCAAATGCTCGTAGTCCGGCAGCTCGGCCGTCCCACCCAATCCGAGATAACGCAGGAAATCGAACGTCACGCGGTAGAGCGCCGGGGCGGAAGGATCGTCGGTCTTGCCGCCTTCCGTCTCGACCAAGCCGCGGATCATCAGATTGCGCAGGATCAGGCTGCAGTTCACGCCGCGGATCTGCTCGAGCTCGGCCTTGGTGAGCGGGCCGCGGTAGCCGACGATGGTCAGCGTCTCGAGCGCCGGGCGCGTCAGTTCGCCGAAGCTCTCGTCCTTCAGGAAATCACGGACCATGGCGGCGTTGTCGGGACTGGTGGCCAGCTGGACCTCGTCGCCGTTTCGCATCAGCAGGAAGCCCGAGTCCGGCCGGGCGGCGTATTCGCCCGAGAGCGTTTCAAGCGCTTCACGGACCTGTTCTTTCGGATGGCCGGTGACTTCGGCCAGGCGTTTGACCGACAGGGGCCGGCTCGAGACGAACAGCAGGCTTTCGATGGAGGCTTTGACGGACATGGACGGGATTAGGCGTGAGTGAGGGTTTCGAGCTCGATTTCACCGAAATGCGCGGGCTGACGCACGGCGACGTGCCGCTGCTTAACCAGTTCGAGCAGCGCCAGGAAAGAAACGATGACCTCCGCGCGCGTTTCGGCTTTTTCCAGCACGCTCCGGAAGCTGACCCGGGTATGGCCGGCGATCAGGTCCTGGATGTGCCGGATTTTCTCGTGAATGGAAACGGTCTTTTCAATCACGCCTTCCGGCGGCTTCACGACCGGCACGAGGCGGCACAGTACATCACGG
Organism: uncultured Gammaproteobacteria bacterium; assembly: GCA_964532415.1. GTDB lineage: Bacteria > Patescibacteriota > Patescibacteriia > SG8-24 > DYFX01 > DYFX01. The sequence goes on along the minus strand of CAZHHN010000020.1, from coordinate 16,798 downwards.
AAAAGTTCGGCCATCCGCGCGGCCGTCAGGTCCTTCGGCGGCGCAAAACCGAGCGCTTCGACCGGCGGCTTCTCGCGCACGTAGGTATGGCGCCGTTTCGAAAGGATCGCCTGCACGTTCCTGGCCGCCTCGACGTACTCCTTATACATCCGCAATCTCCGCTCGAGATCGCCGTCTTCCTCTTCCTCGCCCCAATGCAGGAGCGGCAGGAGCATCTTGGACTTGAGATACAGCAGCCGGGCGGCGACCACCAGGAAATCGGCCAGTTCCTCGGCGGGGATCTCCGGCAGCGCCTGCAGATGCGCGATGTACTGATCGGTCACCTTCGCCAGCGCGACCGTGGTGATATCAAGCTCCTCCCGCTCGATCAGCCTGAGCAGGAGGTCGAGCGGCCCTTCGAATTTCTCGACCCGGATCTCGTACATTAGCTCTTCTTTTTCTTGATGGCCTTCTTGACGGCTCGAATGAGCTTTTTGCCGCTTTTGCCAAGCGCCTTCTGCAGCCTGAGCTTGGCCTTGTCGCCGAACTGGCCGAGCGTGGCGCCTTCCTTCTCGTGCAGGTCTTTGACCCTGACGCGCAGCGCTTCGGTGTGCGCCCCGGCCGACACCAGCGCCTGCCTGGCCCTAAGGAGCGACTTATCGAGAAGAATTTCCAGCCCGTGATAGCCGCCGAAAGGCGTGATGGCGCCGGGATTGAGCCTGAGTTTCTTGAGCGTCTTCTCGACGGCCATCTCCACTTTCCTGGCCTTGAGCGCTTTCTTGATCTTGCCGAAGTTAGCCCGATACGACGCCGGGATGACCAAAATATAATGTTTGCCCTTTTTATCGACCTTCGGCAGCTCGACCTTCACCAAAAGCGTCTTGGCGATGCCGTCGAGTTTTTCACCGAGCGTCTGCGCCAAGTCATAAGCGGTGTAGACCTTCCTGTGCGGGACGATCTCGTATTTGATGTCGGCCTTGTCGAGATACCTGAGCAATGGTTTGGCGACGGCCATACGGTGTGGTTGCGGAATTACCGTTCAATCTTAGCCTTTTTTCTCCTTCGGGGCGAGCGCCAAGATGTGGGCTTCCTGCAGCTGCGGCTCGGGCAGTTCGGAGGGCGCCCCCATCATCGGATCGCGGGCGTCACCGGTTTTGGGGAAGGTGATGACTTCGCGGATATTCGGCTCCCCCGCCAAGATCATGGCGATGCGGTCGATGCCGGGCGCGATGCCGCCATGCGGCGGCGCTCCGTATTCGAAAGCTTCGAGCATATGACCGAAGCGCGCCTGGATTTCTCCGTCCTCCAGACCAAGGATCTGGAAAATCTTTTTCTGCGTCTCGCGGTCGTGGATACGGATCGAGCCGCCGCCGATCTCGTAGCCGTTCAGGACGATGTCGTACGCCTTGGCGATCACCTGGTCGGGCGCGCTGTCGAGCAGCGCCTTCTGGTCGTCACGCGGCGCGGTGAAGGGGTGATGCGCCGAGACCAGGCGGCCTTCGGATTCCGATTTCTCGAAGAGCGGAAAATCGACCACCCAGCAAAAAGCCAGCTCGTTCGGATCGTCCTTGTTGGCGCGCAGATCGGGCTTGTCGTTGCCGTACTTCTCCATCGCTTCCTTATACGGGAGGCGCGGGAAGGGCTTCTGGAGAATCTTCTTTTCCGGCGCGCAGGTCTCGACGAGCATAATCAGCATTTCTTCCACCAGCGAGATGATGTCTTCTTCCTCGATGAAGGACATCTCCATATCGAGCTGGGTGAACTCCGGCTGGCGGTCGCCGCGCTGGTCCTCGTCGCGGAAGCAGCGCGCCACCTGGAAGTAGCGCTCCATGCCGGCGACCATCAGCAATTGCTTGAACTGCTGCGGCGACTGCGGCAGCACGTAGAACTTGCCGGCGTGCAGGCGCGAGGGTACGAGATACTCGCGCGAGCCTTCGGGCGTGCCTTTGGTCAGGATCGGCGTTTCGATCTCGAAGAACTTCCTGTCATTCAGGAAGTCGCGGAAACATTTCGTGATTTTGTGGCGCAGCTCGATATTCCTGCGCATGCGTTCGGAACGCAGATCGAGATAGCGATACTTCAGGCGCAGCTCCTCGTCGACGGCGCGCGTGTCGGCCGTGAGCTCGAACGGCGGCGTCTTGGCGACGTTCAGGATCGCCAGTTCGAGCGCCTCGAACTCGACCGTGCCGAGCGGCTGATCGGCGTTGACCTGTTTCTCCGGCCGCTTGTTCACCCTGCCACGGATGGCCACGACGAATTCCGAACGAAGTTCGGCCGCAGCCGTGAGCGCAGCCGGGTTGCCCGGATGGAAGACGACCTGGATGATGCCGGTGCGGTCGCGCAACTCGATGAAAATCATCTTGCCCATGTTGCGTCGCACGTGCACCCAGCCTTTCAGCAAGACTTCCTCCCCCACCCGATTCAGCGTTTCCAAAACAAAAATGCGGTTCATGCCATTCATAGTAAGGCCACTGTAACATGGAGTGGCGGCAATCTTCAAATTGCTCATGATACTAAAAAAATGGCTCATTAAAGCCATTTTTTTATCTTATTTATCAGATCACCACGTCGCAGGAGGCATCGAGATGATTGCGGCCGTTGCCGCCATCGCAGGCATCCCTCCCAAAGCCGCCGCTGAGATCGTCGTTTCCGTTTTCCCCGAAGAGAATATCATCGCCTGCGCCGCCCATGAGGAGGTCCTTGCCGAGACCGCCATCGATGACATCGTCGCCCTCTTCGCCCAGCAGGCGGTCATGCCCCTGTCCGCCCAGGATAACGTCCCGACCCGTCCCTCCGCAAATACTATCGTCGCCTTGCAGGCCGGAAATGATGTCGTTTCCGCCCAGTCCGACAATGACATCGGCACGGCTCGTCCCGGTCAGCACGTCATCCCCCTCCGTACCGACGATGGTTGCCACCTGACCGTCGCAGCTCGGAGGCCCGACCTTCGGCAGAAAAACCATTCCTTTCGGAATCATCGGCGCGACGGTCCCGATACTGTCGACGAAGACACCGGTCGTGCCGTTGAAACGCAGGACCGAGGCGGGATCGCCCGGCGTCGCGTTTTCGTCGGCAACGTAGAGATCGTGATCCGGTCCGAACGTCAAATCGTCCGGGACGGAAAGCCCGCCGCTGCCCGCGGGCACGAACGTATCGATGAAGGCTCCCGTCGCGCCGTCGAAGCGGTCAACCCGATGTTGATGGAAGCGGCTCGCGTACAGGTTGCCGTCCGGACCGAAATCGAGGCCGGAGAAGGCCGAATCCGTGAAAGGGCCGCCGTGCGTGAAGACGTCCATGAACGCGCCGGTCGTGCCGTTGAAACGCAACACTCTTTGCGAGCCGCAGCAGTTGAACATGCTCGCATAGAGATTGCCGTCGGGCCCGAAGGTGAAGGCGACAAATCCGAAGAGTCTTCCGTCCGTCACGAAATTGTCGATGAACGCGCCGGTCGATCCGTCGAAGCGCAGGATCACGGATCGAAAGCGATCGCTGACATACAGGTTGCCGTCCGGACCGAATTGGACATGGTCGGGATTGGCAAGCCCGCCGCGGCCGGAAGGCACGAAGTCGCCGAGGTAGGCGCCCGTATCGGCGTCATATTTCTTGACGCTGCCGTTGCTCCAGCTGCTGGCATACAGATTGCCGTCCGGGCCGCGCGTGATGTCCTGAACGGTCTGCAGGCCTCCGCTGCCGGGCGCGACCAGGACCCGGCTGAAGGCTCCGGTCGTCGCGTCGAATTCGAGAACGCTGTCGTCGGTCGCGTTGCCGACCAGCAGACGATTCCCGGCCGCGGCCGCGGCCGGAATCGGCGCGAACGCGATGCCGGAGAGCAGCGCGCAAGCGATCACGAACCACCCGAGGAAAATGCGTCGTACGCTTTTCATCATAGACGTTTCTGCGCTAAGACTTATCTCCCCCCAGTGTGGCAGAAGAAGCCGGTGAGGGAAAGCGCGGGGCACGGAGCGCCTCGCAACGCGGCACGCAGACTACGTGCAATGCCGGTCCGAGAAAGACAAATCGGCTGTATGCAGCCGAGTTCCTGTTCCGTTTCATGCGGAGGTCCGTCTCTTTTCTTGCATCTTTTCCATCATCTCAGATCGCGCCCTCAGTATTCTCATGCGCCCGTACCAAATCCCAAGAAGACAAAAGCTGAGAACTCCGACATTCGCCACAAACATGCGTGGAACCAGACCCACCTGGTCGTCCACCGAAGCGTAAAGCGCGGGGTCATGAAGCGCGGACACGAATGGAAAACCTCCGACTTCAACTGGCGAGTCAAAATTACCCATTTCAGGACCGTACGTTTGCCAGGACGGAGGATAATAGGCCGCCACCTGCCTGAAAGGCACCCATCTCGTTAAGAACATTTGAAGCCAGCTCGTGAGCAGAAATCCCAGTAACAAAGAAATCATGGGCGGTTTGGCCTTTGCCATAAACTTTGAAATGCGCGGAAAGCGGCTACTGGCAAAAACAATACGAGCGAAAAAACAAGCCGCGACTGAAAAATAGGCGATGCTGCTGAGAAGCGCTTCGTCTTGCCCAAGTTCGTAATAGATGAGCGGGGCAGGGAACGCGAGCAGGACGATGGAAACCCAAGCTAGGGTTTCGAGCGGGCTGAATAACGGGCGCCGTCTGGAAGGTCGGTTCACGGGTGCGGGAGTGGCCATAAGGGTTTCCATAATATGAAAGTTTCGCATGCGATGCCAAACGTAACAAGCTAAAAATGGCTCAGATAAGGTAATAGAAAGGCCCGCCGTATGCCGCGGGCCGTTTCGAGCGGTAAATCGAGCCAGGGACTTCAGTTCATCGCCTCCCGCAGCGCGGTGTCGAGTCCGGGAAGTCGCAGTAGAGATCGGGATCGAACGCGTTGAACCAGAACATGCGGGCGGCGGCCCACTCCCTGTGCTTGGCTGCCCCGCGCTGCGGCGTCATATCGACGGCCTGCAACTCTCCATAGGAGCGGTTGCCCATGGTGATATGCAGGTGCGGAACCTCCCCCGGTTCTTCCAAGAGCGGAAAGATCGTGCCCACCTGCGTTTCGCCGGCGACGACCGACGTGCCGGCAGGTAGCGTGCTCGCTTGGTTGAGATGGATGAAGGCGATCGAGATCGCCTGGTCATCCTGTCGGCATTCGATGGCCGTGTACCAGCCCCATACGCCGCCGGCGTCGTTGCTCTTGATAATGCTGCCGTCGCACGGGGCAAAGACCGGCGTGCCGATCGGGCATTCGATATCGGTACCGCCGTGGATGAAGTTGGGAGATCCGTTGAAGAACGGACGATTGAGGTCGCTGACATTCCCCCAGGCCGAATTGAACGGCGAATACCGTCCGGACACGAGACGGCTACAGGTCGGCGTCGGCCAGCGGAGCTTACCGACGAACCTGGAAGGTGTGCCTTCGGCAAGCGGGCTTCCGGCGACCCAGACGTGCGTCGTGGTGCCCGACGCCGCACCGTACACGCCGAGATGGTACTCGCCGCGGTGCGAAGATTCGAATGAGATGCAGTCCGGTCGACCGATATCCGTCGAGCTGATATCGAACGATTCCGTCGTGGGCGCAGCCGAGATGCTGCCGTAGAGATCGGGGTTCCCGACCTCGAACGACGTGCACGCGGTATACCTGAACTTCCGGCAGACCTTCACCTCCAATACTTTCATTTCACCCTCGGCGGGAGAGACGAACCCGAAGGTCTGCAACGGGGCGGAGCAAGCCGGATCAGAATCCCTCGATTCCTTTTTTGCGATAGAAGAGGTTTCCAACGAAACGGACGGAGCGCCGCCCGGCTCGGAGAGGCAGGCCGCGAAAAAACACCCGTGCGCGAACAATGTCCATTTTCCAATGTGCATCTCTGGCTCCTTCGGGATCGACCATCGATCCCCACAAGAGACTAGGCCATGTCACAACACTTGTCAAGAACCGCGGTTTTGGAAACGAACCGAGACATGCTCTCTCCTTAGACCGGCATGCCCGAAGAAATCCAGGCGACGACAGCGCCGAGAAAGACGACCAGCACAACGAGACGCGCTTTTCGGAAAAAGGCGAACAAGCGGGGAAAGCGCGTCCGTGCGAAAATGGTATGCAGAAGGAAGAATGCGGCAAGGAAAAAGTACAGGAAAGGCGACCACTTCTCGGCTTCCATGAACACTCCGAAGACCGCCATCATGGGCATCCACCAAGGCGCGCTCAAGAAATCCCAGAAATGCGGTCCGGTAGAAACGAGCGTGTCCAAGAGATTAAACACGAGGGGGAGCAAGAAAAAGTATCCGAGCACGATCTCGATTGCCGTACGAATCCAGAACTGTTGCTTGGCAGTCAATGTCATATCTCGATGAAATTAAGGCTTTAATCGGTTCAGGAGTCGCGCGAACGGTATCGTTTCCCTGACGTGCGGCAACTTGCAGATCCAGGCGACGGTGCGTTCGAGGCCGATACCGAAGCCGGAATGCGGGACGGAGCCGTAGCGGCGCAGGTCGAGATACCACTCGAAGGCTTCCATCGGCAGGCCGTGCTGCTTGATGCGCTCTTCGAGCAGCTTCAGGTCGTCGATACGCTGCGAGCCGCCGATAATCTCGCCGTAGCCTTCGGGCGCGAGCAGGTCGTCGTTCAGGACGCGCGTCGGGTCCTGAGGATCCGGCCTCATGTAGAACGCCTTGATCTCAACCGGATAATGATGGACGAAAATGGGCTTGTCATATTGCTGGGTGAGCAATGTCTCGTCGTCGGCACCGAGATCGTCCCCTTCTTTGATATCGCTGCCGAGTTCCTGGAGTTTCTTGATCGCTTCGGCATGCGTGACGCGCGGAAAGCCGCCTTCGGCCACTTTTTCGAGCGGCTCCGTATCGCGTTCAAGCGTTTTCAAGTCCTCGCGGCGGTTGGCCAGCACCTTCTTCACGACATGCACCACCAAATCCTCCTGCAGCTGCATGTTCTGAAGGTAATCCATGTAGGACGCCTCGGCTTCGAGCATCCAAAATTCGGTCAGGTGCCGGCGCGTTTTGGATTTTTCGGAACGGAAGGTCGGGCCGAAACAATAGGTTTTTCCGAGCGCAGCCGAGGTCGCTTCGAGATAGAGCTGGCCGGACTGCGAAAGATAGGCCTTCTCGTCGAAGTACTTCACCTCGAACAGTTCCGAGGTGCTCTCGGCGGCGTTGGGCGTGAAGATCGGAGAATCGGTCAGCGTGAAACCGCGTTCACGCATGAATTCGCGCATGGCGAACTCGATCTCGTCGCGGACGCGCAGGATCGCTTCCTGGCGCGAGCTGCGCAGCCAGAGGTGGCGGATGTCCATCAGGAACTCGACGCCGTGTTCTTTTTTTCCGATCGGGAACTCGGCAACCGGCAGCGCCACCACACGCACCGTCCTGGCCTGGATCTCGTAGCCGGACGGCGAGCGCGGTTCGGCCTTCACGAAGCCCTCGACCTCGACCGAGGCCTCGATCGAAAGCGTCTGGCAGGCGCTCCAGGTTTCTTCCGAAACTTCCTTTTTGGAAACGACGGCCTGGATGCGGCCGCTGCCGTCGCGCAGCTGCAGGAAGAAGATCGAACCGGACGAGCGGAAATTGTGGCACCAGCCCTTCAGGAGAACATCCTGGCCTGCGTGGGCGGCGATGTCGCGGACGAGTGTGTGTTCCATATCGGGCTTACCTTAGCCTGAAACTCCGCCAAAAACAAGGCCCGCCAGAAGCAGGCCTTTACGTATTACAGGTACTTGGCGGTTTTGATGACATTCTTAAAAGTTCGGCTCCAGCACACCACGGGCCTGCACGAAAGCGGAGCGGGCAAACGGCAGGCTGGCGAGCGGCCGGTCGAGATGCGTCTCGAGCAGCGAAAGCGCGGCGGCGCGGGGCGCGGGCGCGAAGAACGGCGCGGCGCCCTCCAGGCAGGCGAGCACCCCGGCGTGTTCGGAGGAAGCGAGCGCCACGGTTCCGACCAGTTCCCGTTCATCCAGCGGGCAGGCAAAACAGGCCGCCGCGCCTCGGGCAGGCAGGAAGCGGACGGCTTCGTAACGCAGCATCCGTCCGCATTCGAGACAGGCATCCAGTTTGGGCTGATAGCCGAGATGCGCCATGAAGCGCCAGACAAAGGCGGTCAGGCGGGAAGCGATCCGATCGGCGGGCAAAACGGACAAGTCCGCATACCAGCTTTCGATCAGGTTCCAAAGCTCCTCGTCACGCTCCCCCGTTTTCACGAAATGATCGATCGCCTCGGCAGTAAAACCTGCGGCCAGGTAACGCTCTTCGCCGGCGGCCAGAGGCTCGGGCGAGCGCAACATGATCGCGCCGCAGACGGTTTCGGTCTTGCGGCCGCGCGCCAAGTGAAGATCGACCAGCGTATACGGTTCGAGATGGGCGCCGAGCTTCGAGAGAAGCTTACGCGTGCCGCGCCCGACGGCCAAAAGCTTGCCGGTCTCGCGCGTATAGATGGTGTAGAGGCGTGCGGCATCGCGCCAGGTTTCGCGGCGCAAAACGAGTCCGCGGGCATGGAACGTGGTCATCATTCGGTTCTCAGGCGGTCGAGATAACGCTGCAGGAAGAGCGCCGCCGCCGCGCTGTCCCGGTCCAGACCCGAAGCCTTCCAGGCTTTTTTCCCGCCCATCGCCTCCATATGCGCTTCAATCTCACGGCTTGAAAGGCGCTCATCCTCGAGTACGACCGGCACGTCGAGCGCGTCGCCGAGACGGGCGGCGAAAGCGCGGGTGATTTCCGCCTGCGCGCTCGGACCGCCGGACGGCGACAGCGGTTCTCCGACAATGACCTGGGTGACGCGCTCGTTCAACACCGCCGCCCGAATGTCTTCGATCAGCGCCGCTTCGCCGCGGTGCTCCACCACTTTAAGGGGCGCGGCGGTGCCGGTCTCGGTCGAACCGATCGCCAAGCCGATGCGCCGGGTGCCATGATCGATCGCCAACACGTTCATAGTCAAAGAGGCAGCGGCGTAAGAATCTCGCAGCCGTCGTCGGTGACGGCGACCGTCACCTCCCAATGCGCGGCCAGCGAACGGTCTTCGGTCGAGATCGTCCAGCGATCGCGGCCGACGCCGACTTCCCACGAACCGAACGTCACCATCGGCTCGATCGCCAGCACCATACCCTTTCTGATGACAACATCCGGCATATCCGGATCGTCGAAATTCGGAATGTGCGGGTCTTCATGCACGTCATGCCCGACGCCATGGCCGACCAGCGCGCGCACGATGCCGAACCCGGCCCGTTCGACAAGCGGTTGGACGGCCCGGCCGATGTCCCGTATTTTTGCGCCGGGGCGGATTGCGTCGATGCCGGCGAAGAGAGAATCTTTGGTGACGCGGATGAGCGAGAGGACGCGTTCAGGCACGCGACCGACCGGTACGGTCACGGCCATGTCGGTACAGAGCCCACGGTAACGCAGCCCGATATCGAGTGAAATGATGTCGCCGTCCTTCAACAGGCGTCCGGGGTGCGGCGGCGCATGGACGACTTCGTCGTTGATGGACGTGCAGACCGTTCCGTTGAACGGCACGCTGCCGCCGGCCCTGTAGCCTTTGAAAGACGGCTCGCCACCGGCGTCGCGCATGCGCTTTTCGGCGTGGCGGTCGAGATCGGCAGTCGAAACGCCGGACGTGGCCATCGCCGCGAGCTCGCCTAAAATTCCGCCAAGCAGGCGCCCGCCCGCGCGCAGCTTGACGACGTCCTCATCGGTATAATGCCGGATGGCCATAACGGAGCCAGTGTACCGTCGGTAGTGGCGGCTGACAACCGAGTTCAGGAATTCAGGACGTAGCCGGTCAGCGTGATACCGGCGACGAAGACGATCAAGGCCGTCATGGCGATAATGAGCAGGCCGAGCCTCCGGCGGGAACGCTCTCTTGCATGCATCCGTTCTTCAAGACGGCGCTGGACTTCGCGCGCCACATCCGGCATGGCGCCGACGGCATCGACAAGCACCAGCTTGCCACGACGGGCGAACCAGGCTTTGAGTGGCTCCGTGACCTGGTGATAATGGCCGAGACGGGCGGTCACCAGGTCCGGCGTGTCGTCGGCACGCTGGATCAACGCGCCTCCGCAGACATCACAGACGCCCCGAGAATTGCGGGGCGGCTGGGTAATGAGATTATAGTTCGTCTTGCATTTGGAGCAGATGCGCCGGTACGAGATACGCCGCTGGGATTCCTGGTCGGGCACTTCGAGATAGAGCACCGCGTCGGGGCGAAAGAACGCCTCGCAGGCTTTGGCCTGTTCAAGCGAGCGCGGAAAGCCGTCGACGATCCAGCCCGCCGGATGCCTGGGGGTCCATTCGCGCACGAGCGGCAGGATGATGGTATCCGGCACGAAGGAGCCTTTCGCCATTTCGAATTTGGCTTCGCGGCCGCGGGCAGAATCTTCATTCTGCAGGTCGCGCAGCAGATCGCCGACCGACACCGCCGGCACGCCCATCAAGACCGACAGGATGAAGGATTGCGTGCCCTTGCCGGAAGCCTGGGTGCCGAGGACGGCGATTTTCATTTTCTTCATGCGCGCAGGATCAGGAGTGAAGCGAAATAGGCGAGGGTCGAACCGAGCGCGATCACGGGCAGGGCCGGCACGGGCGCGCGCCGGCGCTGGCCGAGGAAGAGCAGGTACAGGGCGGCAAAGCCGGCGACGGCGCCGAGAAGTACCGTCACGGCCGGCAGCAGCCCGACGCGCATCGCAGCGACCGCGAGCATGGCCGGTAAGGCCACGTCGCCGGTGCCGAGCCGCATGCCCGGACGCCCGTCCGAAACCGGAAGCGGGGCAAACAGATCGCGCGGGCGGAGCGGGGTCAGGAGGAACGTAAGCGGCGCGCCGCGCGCCCCGAGTTCCCGCGCCATTCGGACCATGTGGCCGGTCGTGTACACGGCCACGATATCGTAGAAGGAAAGCACGGTCAAAAGGATCAGTACGGCGTTGGGTGAGAGACCGGCGGCGAAGCCTGAGGCGATGCCGGCGATCCCCAGGGCCAGCACGAGATTCATGACGAACGGGCATTTCCAGACGAAGCGCAGCAGCACGACGAACGAGCCGGCGGCCAGCGCGGCGGCAGACGGAAGAAAAATATCGGCCAGGAACCAGGCGCCCGAAAGCATCGCGAGCCCGAAGAGCGTCTCGAAGACGGCGCGACTCCTGACGAAACGGAGCGCAAGCAGGACAAGCGCCGTCGCGAGCGCGAAGAGCGCCAAGGCATACGGGACCGAAACGGCGTCCGAGGGGAGATAGCCGCCGGTTGAACCGGCTTTCCATGCCGCGGCCAACGCCAACCCGCCGACGAGGCCGAAAACGGCGAGGCCATGCATGAAGATGCCGAGCGGCTCTCCTTGCAGCAGTACGATAGAATAGCGGCGGGCAGGCGCGTCGGGCATACCGACACAGTGTAGCAAAAGAGCGGCCCCGGAGGCCGCTCTTTCCTAACAGGGTTTGCACTTGGCTGGCCAACTTCACGTTAAGAGTTTACACTCGCCTCTTGGCACGATCGCAGCCAGAGATGTCAAGAAATGAAAAGCCGACCGGAATAAGGACATTCTCGATCGGCCAAAAGAGGGATCACTTCCTTTCGCCGTGCGCGGTGCCAACGAAGCGAGGCTTACGCATTACGATGCTGGGACGCTCCGCTCCGTCGAATTTCACCCAGACACATCGGGTTCCGTCGCAATCACGTAATATCCATTTGACGGCCAGCGGATACTTTACATGGTTTGCGACCAATTCTTCCGCCAGTTTATCAGAAATGAGGTTCCCGATAGTTGCCAATCGCACATGACCGATCTCGTAAATTTCCAGCCGCATCTTTTGCCTCCCCGTAAAGACAATTGCGTGGGGAGACGGTATCACAGGAAACAATATATGTCAATAACGAAAGAGCGGCCTTGCAGCCGCTCCTTTACCTTCTTCAGTATTTCGCGTCGGCGTAATCGTACTCGCGCATGGTCATCTGCGACTCGATCTGCCGGACGATTTCCAGCACGACCGAGACGACGATCAGGAGCGATGAGCCGCCGACCACCATGTTGCGCGTGCCGGTCAGGAACTGCTGGACGACGAGCGGCAGGACGGCGATGATCGCGATCGAGACGGCGCCGACCAGAGTAATGCGGTTCACGGTATACATCAGGTAGTCGGCCGTCGGCTTGCCGGGACGGATGCCGGGCACGTAGCCCCCCTGCTTCTGCAGGTTCTCGGCGATCTGCTCGGGCTTGAAGACGACCGCCGTGTAGAAGTAGGTGAAGACCAGCACCAGGACGAAGTACGAAATGCCGTAGACGAGCTGGTTCTGGAAGAGCGAGATCGTCCTCGTGGCCGCAGCGGCCAGCCAGGCGGTTTTGGCATGCACGAAGAACTGCGCGATCATCGGCGGGAAAAGGATGATCGAAATCGCGAAGATGATCGGGATGACGCCGGCCATGTTGACGCGGAGCGGCAGGTGGCTGGTCGAACCGCCCGCCATGCTGGTGCCCGTCACGCGCTTGGCGTAGGTCACCGGAATATTGCGCTGCGCCTCGGTGATCACCACCACGCCGGCGATCGTCGCCAGGCCGACCAAGCCGAAAGCGACGTAGGAAACGAGCCGGGCCGGATCGTAGGTCAGCGCGGCCTGCTGCACGGCATCAGGCAGGCGCGAGACGATGCCGGCGAAGATCAGCAGCGAAATGCCGTTGCCGATCTTTTGGTCGTCGATAAGCTCGCCCAGCCACATCAGGAAGATCGTGCCGGCCGTCATCGTCAGCATCGTCGTGAGGAGCGTGAAGGCGTTCAGGTTCGGCAGGATGCCGGAAGACTGCTTGAGCAGGTTGATCATGCCGAAGGCCTGCAGGAAGGCCAGCGGCACCGTCAGGATGCGGGTGTACTGATTGATCTTGCGCTGACCCGCTTCGCCGTCTTTCGACATCTCCTCGAGCTTCGGCACGACCATGGCCAGGAGCTGGAAGATGATCGAAGCGGTGATGTACGGGCCGACGCCCAGGCTGACGACCGAAAAATTGTTCAGCGTGCCGCCCGAAAAGACGTTCATCAGGCCAAGCAGCTGGTTCGATTGGAAGAACGACCGCAGGTTGGCGATGTCGACGCCCGGGATCGGGATGTGTGCCGCGACGCGAAACACGATCAGAAGACCCAGCACCTTGAGGATGCTGTTCCGGAGATCGGGCTGTTTCCAGAGCAGGGAGAGCTTCTTCCACATACGACAGGCAGTCTACCGCGCGGGAAGAGGCCTAGGCAACCGAACCGCCCGCTTTTTCGATCGCCGCGCGCGCGCCCGCCGAGATCTTCAGCCCCTTGAGCGTCAGCTTGCGGGCCATCTCGAGGTTGCCGACGACTTTGGCTTCGGCTTTGGCACCCGAAAGCAATCCGCGCTTGGCGAGTTCGGAACGCGTCACGATGCCGCCCTGGGGAAAGGCTTTCTGCAGCTCGGCCAGCGTGACGATTTCGGCCTTGCCATATTGGCTCTTGAAGCCGCGCAGCTTGGGAATGCGGCGGATGATCATCTTCATGCCCATCAGGCGCAGCTTGTTGCGACCGCCCGTACGCGCCTTCTGACCCTTGGTACCCTTACCGGCGGTTTTTCCGCGGCCGGAACCGGGACCGCGGCCGATGCGGCGGCGGGAAGTCTTGGCGCCCTTCGAAGGCTTGAGAGAGTGGAGTTTGAGCATAGCGATCGCTTAGGCGGCGGGGGCGACGGACGCCTTCTTCAGCCGGAGGCGGGTGAGCGCGTCGATCGTCGCCTTGGTGATGTTGATCTTGTTCTTGCTGCCGAGGATCTTGCCGACGATGTTGGGCACGCCAGCCAGTTCAAGCACCACGCGCATGGCGCCGCCGGCCTTGACGCCGGTGCCTTTCGGAGCAGGTTTGATCAGCACTCTGGCCGATCCGAACTTGGCTTCGACCTGGTGCGGGATCGTTTCATGGACGAGCGTGACGGTCAGCATCCGCTTCTTGGCCTGCGTGACCGCTTTGTTGACGGCGGCCGAAACGTCGGCCGCTTTGGCGACGCCGTAGGACACGCGGCCCTTGTGGTCGCCGATGATGACGGTGGCGCGGAAGCGCATGCGTTTGCCGCCCTTGGTGACGCGCGTCACGCGGTCGAGCGACAGGATGCGCTGATCGAATTCCTTGGGCTCTTCGGGGCGGCGGCCGCGCGGCGGGCCGCGGCGATCTCCCCCGCGGCCTCCCTGACCGCGGCCTCCGAAACCTCCGCGCTGGGGAGCGCGGGTGTCGGTCGCCGGGGCGGCTGCTTGTGCTTGGGTATTCTCCATAAGTTGCGCTTAGAATTCGAGACCTCCGGCGCGTGCGCCATCGGCCAGGGCTTTGATGCGCCCGTGATAGGCATAGCCTCCGCGGTCGAAAACCACGGCGGTAATGCCGGCCTTGCTGGCCTTCCCGGCCAAGGCTTCGCCGGCGGCGTAGGCCGCGGCGACTTTGGCGTTCATGCCCTCCGGGGCTTTGGCATTTTTGATCTCGCGCTCGTCGACGGCGGCCAGCGTCTTGCCGGCGGCATCGTCGATCAGCTGCGCGTACACGTGCCTGGCGCTGCGGAAAACGGCCAGACGCGGGCGCGCGGCGCTGCCGATCACCTTGGCGCGCACGCGGACATGACGGCGCTCACGGCTCTCCTGCTTCTGTTGGCTGGTGGATTTCATACGTTGATGGTTGCCCGCGGCCTTACTTGGCGCCGGTCGCCTTGGCGGCCTTGCCCGCCTTGCGGCGGATGACCTCGTCGACGTACTTGATGCCCTTGCCCTTATACGGCTCCGGCTTGCGGACGCGGCGGATGCGCGCGGCCGTTTCGCCGAGGAGCTGCTTATCGATGCCGGAGAGGGTCAGCGTGTTCTTGTCGACCTTGCCGTCGATGCCGGTCGGGAGCGGGAACTCGACTTCGTGCGAGAAGCCGACGTCCATCTTCACGGTCTTGCCGGCCATGCTGACCTTGTAGCCGACGCCGACGAACTCGAGCGACTTCTCGTAGCCTTTGGTGACGCCGGCGACCATGTTGGCAACCAGGCGGTTGAAGAGGCCCCAAAGCGCGCGGTCTTTGACGTTGGATTCGTTCCTGACCGAAACCGTAAGGACATCGCCCGCGCGCTCGAGGCGCACGTGCGGATGCAGGACGAGCTTCAGCTCCCCTTTCGGACCTTTGACGCGGATCTCCGATTCGGAAACCGCGGCGTCGACGCCGGACGGAAGCGTGATGGGTTTTTTGCCGATGCGGGACATAGGCGCGGGATCAGTAGACTTCGCAGACGATCTCGCCGCCCAAGCCGCGCTTGCGCGCTTCCTTGTTGGTCATGAGGCCGGCGGAGGTCGAGACGACGGCGATGCCGTGGTCGTTGAGGACTTTCGGGAGTTCGGACTTGGTCGCGTAGACGCGGCGACCGGGCTTGGAGACGCGGGTGACGCTGCGCAGCGCGGCGACGCCTTCGCTGAAGCGGAGCTTCATCTTGAGCTGGCCGTGATGCGCGGTCGTCTTCTCGACGTCGGTCAGGTAGCCTTCCTTCTCGAGGATCTTGGCGATCTCGAACTTCACCCGCGAGAGCGGGAGGACGACTTCCTGCTTGCGCACCAGGGCGGCGTTGCGCAGCCGGGTGAGCATGTCGGCGATGGGATCGGTCATCATAAGTTACCAGCTGGCTTTCTTAACGCCCGGAATCTCGCCACGGTTGGCGAGCTCGCGGAAGCAGATGCGGCAGAGGTCGAAGTCACGCATATAGCCGTGCCGGCGGCCGCAGCGCCAGCAGCGGCGGACGATGCGGGTCGAGAACTTCGGCGTGCGGTTGGATTTGACGATTTGATTGGCGGTTGCCATAGGAGTGCGGCCTCAGCCCTGGAAAGGGAAGCCCATGAGTTTGAACAATTCCAGGCCTTCGGCCTTCGTTGCGGCCGTCGTCGAGACGGTCACCTGGATGCCGTGGAGGCGCTCGATCTCGTCGGAGCGGATCTCCGGGAAGGCGATGTATTCCCTGAAGCCGATCGAGAGATTACCCTGCCTGTCGACCAACTTCGGCGAGAGGCCGCGGAAGTCGCGGACGCGGGGCAGGGTGATATGGATGAGCTTCTCGAGGAAGTGCCACATGCGCTCTCCGCGCAGCGTGACCTTCATGCCGATATGCTGGCCCTGGCGGATCTTGAAGCTGGCGATCGACTTCTTGGCCAGCGTCTTGACCGGCTTCTGACCGGTAATGCGGGTGAGCGTCGTCTCGACCGTTTCCGGGATCTTGGGGTCCTTGAGCAGGTTAGTCGCCATGCCGACGTTGACCGAAACCAGCCTCAGCTTCGGAACCGCCATGCAGTTCTTGTAGCCGAAACGCCTGAGCATTTCGGGAACGATTTTTTCTTTGTAGAGTTCTCGCAGCATAGGCTTATTCGATCGTTTCCCTGCTCTTCCTGGCCAGACGGACCTTGCGGCCGTCTTCCATGATCCGGTAGCCGACGCGCGTCGGCTTTCCCGATTTGGGATCGATCAGCATGACGTTCGAGGCGCTGATCGGGCCGAAGAATTCGATCTTCTGACCCTTCTCCCCCTGCTTGCGGGTCTTGGCGTGCTTGACGGTCTTGTTGACGCCGTCGACCACGACTTTGCCTTCCTTGGGGAAGACCTGCAGGACCTTGCCCTTCTTGCCGCGGTTCTTGCCGGACGTGATCACGACGTCGTCGTTTTTCTTGATCTTCATAGGATGGGATCAGACGACTTCCGGCGCCAGCGAAACGATCTTGGCGAAGCCTCGGGCACGGAGTTCGCGGGCGACCGGGCCGAAGATGCGGGTGCCCTTCGGTTCTTTGCTGGCCTTGTCGATGATGACGGCGGCGTTGTCGTCGAAGCGGATGTAGGAGCCGTCCTT
>CAZHHN010000019.1:0-21612 GCA_964532415.1 uncultured Gammaproteobacteria bacterium | reverse complement strand
TCGCCTTTCGTTCATCTATACTGGTTGACAGCGAAAGACGGGGTGTGATTGGACGGCTCCGTCGGATATAATTCATCAGTCATTATTCAACTGGATCTCCGCTCCGGCGGGGATGACAGCAACACGCGTATGCCAAAGGCAGTCATCGATGAGAGGTTCCGGGCCACGGAAGAAGCCATCAGCCAGATCCGCAGCAAGTTCGGGGACGGATCGATCATGCGTCTGGGCGAAGCCAAGAAGATGCAGGTCGACGCCATTCCGACCGGATGTCTGTCGCTCGACCTGGCGCTCGGTATCGGCGGCGTGCCGCGCGGCCGCGTCGTCGAGATTTACGGTCCGGAATCGTCGGGAAAAACCACGCTCGCCCAGCACGTCATCGCCGAAGTTCAGAAACTCGGCGGCCTGGCCGCTTTCGTCGACGCCGAACATGCGCTGGACCCGGCCTACGCCGAGAAGATCGGCGTGAAGATCAATGACCTGCTGATTTCCCAGCCGGACACCGGCGAGCAGGCGCTCGATATCGTCGAAACGCTGGTACGCTCGGGCGCGGTCGACGTCATCGTGGTCGATTCGGTGGCCGCGCTGGTGCCGAAGGCCGAAATCGAGGGCGAAATGGGCGACTCGCACATGGGCCTTCAGGCCCGCCTGATGTCCCAGGCGCTCCGCAAGCTGACCGGCATCGTTTCCAAGACCAAAACCTGCGTGATCTTCATCAACCAGATCCGCATGAAGATCGGCGTGGTCTTCGGCAACCCCGAGACGACCACCGGCGGCACCGCCCTCAAGTTCTACGCCTCCCAGCGCATCGAGGTTCGCCGCTCGGCCCAGCTCAAGAAGGAGGACAAGGTCATCGGCAACCAGGTCAACGTCAAGATCGTGAAGAACAAGGTCGCTCCCCCGTTCCGCACCACCTCGTTCGAGATCATGTACAACGAGGGCATCTCGCTTTCGGGCGACACGCTCGACACCGGCGTGCTCCACGGCGTGATCGCCAAGAACGGCAACAGCTATGCCTTCAACGGCGAAAAGCTGGGCGTCGGGCGCGAAGCCGCCAAAGGTTTCCTCAAGGAGAACCTCAAACTCATGAAACAGGTTCGCGAGGCCGTGATGAAGCTTGCCAACGACGGTAAGGCCGCCGACCTGGCGGACGAAGCCGCTCACCGCGAAGCCGCCGAAGCGGCGATCGCCTAAACGCGCAAGTAAAACGCCCAGCTCCGGCTGGGCGTTTTACGTTTTTTTGACCTTTCGATGGCGTTTCGATCCGCACCGACAGCCTTTCGGCGCGATGAAATGGTCGTAGTATTCCCTGCCGTAATCGATAGTGAGTTCCTCCCCGGCGCGGATGTTCCGTACGGCGTAATAGAACACGCGCTTACCCTCGATGCGATCGGTGCAGTTGGGCCGGCAGGCATGGTTGGCGTAACGCGCTGAATTGGAACGCGGGGAACCGTCGATATTCAGGTTCTTGGCGACCACGAAGATGTAGCGGTTGGAACGCCGATCCGCTTCGGCATCGTCAATGCGGTCTCCCGTGTATTCAATGACCCGTTGGCCGCGCCTGATGTCCTCGCGGGCAAACAGGCCCAAGCCGCTTAAGCCCCGGCCGACCCTGACCTTTTTCATCGGACTCGGTGGTATCACGCCCAGGCAGCCAGCAAAGCACCGGTCATGCAGAGCGCCACGAGCTGATAGCCGGCATTGATCAGTGCCGTTTCCTTCTTCCGGTTCTCGAACAGGACGAAGGTCACGATGAGCGTCAATTGGAAGCCGAGCCAGAGCCAGAAACCGGTCTGTGCGCCTTCCATCCAATTCACGGCGGCGGTGAAGCCGATCATGTGCGCCATCACCCAGCACATGACGAAGGCCGCGATGACCATGCCCATCAGCGCTTTTTGGCCCTTCTGCTTCATCTCCGGCGTCCTCGCCATGTTCGGGTCCATGCCGATCGATTTCATCCAGACCTTGCCGAAGAGCGGTCCGTACCAGAGCGAGCCCAAGACCATGTTGCACAACACCGCGACCAGCACCGCGTACCAGTTGACCGGGAGCGTGGAGATCATAGGTAAAAAATGAATCGAAAACCTGCCACGAGTATGGCAGGTTCCCGCCGCTCCGTCTATTGGTTGGCGCGCTCGACGTACTCGCCGGTATCGGTGTTGATCGAAACGAGATCGCCTTCCTTGATGAACATCGGGGCCTTAATCTTGTAGCCGGTTTCGAGCGTGACTTCCTTGGTGATGTTGCCGGAAGAGTCGCCGCGCACGGCATCGAACGCTTCGGTCACTTTCAGGATCATCTTCTTGGGCAGGACCACGTTCAGGCATTCTCCTTCATAAAAAAACCCGCTGATCTCCTGTCCTTCCTTCAGATAGTTGGCCTTCTCGGCCAGGACCTCTTTCGGAATGAAGACCTCCTCGAACGTGGCTTGGTCCATGAAGTACCACTTGGAGCCGTCATTATAGGTGTATTGGAGGTTGCGGCGCTCCAGGTCGACAAACTCGACGGACTCTGCCGCCTTATAGGTATTCTCGAATACCTTGCCGGTTCGGGCGTTTTTCAGGCGGGTACGGACGAACGAGCCGCCTTTGCCGGGGTTCACGTGCTGAAACTCCACGACGATATGCGGCGCTCCGCTGTACATCACGACGGATTCCTTGTTGATTTCGTTGACGGAAGGCATAGAGATCTTTTACTTCCCGGAAAGTGTAGCGGAGGCCATTCTTTAGGTCAAACTCTCCCTTCCTCCATTTTTCGCGAAAGAAGGGGTAGCGAAAGCAAGAGCGTTCAGGTTTTTTCGAATATCGAATCGGCCGGAAACGCCAGCACCTGCCGAATATCCTGCTCGCCGAGCAGCAGCATGACCAATCTGTCGACTCCGATCGAGATGCCGCCGGCTTCCGGCATTTCCGAAACCGCCGAAAGAAAATCCTCGTCCACACCGTATTCGGTGCGGCCGAATTTTCGGCGTAACGCCTGTTCTTCTTCCAAACGGCGGCGTTGCTCCCCCGCATCGGTCAGTTCGGTGAAAGCGTTCGCGAGCTCTAAACCGCCGACATACAGTTCGAACCGTTCCGCGTAACGCGGATCGCGGGCAGAAACTTTTGAGAGCGCCGCCATCGAGACGGGGTATTCGTACAGGAACGTGGGCTGCCCGGCGCCGAGATGCGGTTCGACGGCGTTCAGGAACACCGAAAAGAAGGCGTCATCCCAGGACGTATCCGGTGGGAGCGCATGTCCAAGCTTGGTGGCGGCTTCCAACAAAATGCCGGTCTCTTCCAATGCCGCATCGAGATCGACCTTCGCGTAGCGTTTCATCGCCTCTTTGACCGTCAGGCGTTCCCACGGCTGCGCCAGATCGATCTTCTTTTCGCGCCACGTCACGACGGCCGTGCCGAGCGTCCGCATGGCGACATCCCTCACCAGCACTTCCGTCTCGTCCATGATGGCGAGGTAATCAACGTCGGCCCGATACCATTCGAGCATGCTGAATTCCGGATTGTGTCGGCCTTCAAACGCTTCGCCGTTGCGGAAACATTTCCCCAGTTGGTAGATTTTCGGAAAACCGGCCGCGAACAGCTTCTTCAAAGCGTATTCCGGAGAAGTGATCAGGAAGGCGTCGTAGCGATTGCCGAACGGATCCTTCACGAACGTCTCGAACGGGTCGAGATGCGGTTCCATGCCCGGCTTGGCGACTACAAGCGGCGTGTCGATTTCCAGGTAGCCGCGCGCGTCAAAAAACGCCCGGATGGCTTGGATAATCTTGGCGCGCTTGACGAGGTTCTCTCGCAAATGAGCCTCCGCCTTCAATTGTTTCCAACGCGAGAGCATAGACGACGCCTATCAGAAATCCCGACGGGTGCGCCGGGATTTCTTGCGGTCTCAATTGACCACGAACGGCATCAGGGCGAGCTCGCGGGCCTGCTTGATGGCGTTGGCCAGCTTGCGCTGGTGCCAGGCGCAAACGCCGGAACGGCGGCGCGGGACGATTTTGGCGTAGGACGAGGTGTAGCGGCGGAGCAGCTGCGTGTCCTTGTAGTTGATGACATCGATCTGGTTCACGCAGAAATGGCAGTGCCGATCCTGGCCCAGGACTTTGCTTTTTGCGGGGGGCATAGGTTAAAACGGGATATCTTCGACCTTGATCTCTTCCTCGGCGGGCGCGGCGGTCGGAGCGAATTCCGCGGCCGGCGTGGCCTGGCGCTGCGCGGCGGACCACGGCGCGGAGGCGCCATTGCCGTTCTGCGGCGCTTTATCGAACATGATCATGTTGTCCGCCACGATCTCGGTGCGGTTGCGCTTGGTGCCGTCCTGACCCTGCCACTCGCGCGTCTGCAGACGGCCTTCGACGAAGACCTTGCGGCCCTTGCCGAGATACTGCTGGCAGATCTCCGCCAGCTTGCCCCAGGCGACAATGTTGTGGAATTCCACGCGCTCCTGCCGCTGGCCGCCCGCATCCTTCCAGCTGCTGGAAGTGGCGACACCGAAGGTCGAAACGGTCTGGCCGTTCGGCGTGGTGCGGGTCTCCGGATCGCGCGTCAGGTTGCCGATCAGCTGCGCCCGGTTGAGGTTCATACGATCTTGCCTTCGAGGATCTTATCGATGTTCTTCTCGACCTGATCCATGTCGACTTCAACTTTCTTTTCCGCGGATTTGGCGGCGGCGGCCTGGCGGCTGCGCGCGTCGCGTTCGGCCTGTTCCCGGCGGGGCGCTTCGCGGTCGATCTCCTCCATCGCCTGGAGCTTGAAGACCGGCTTGGCCTTGGGATTCTTGAGCATCAGGCTGTGGCGCAGCACGTCGGTATGCAGGCGCAGCAGATCGTTCAGGGCCGGGATCTTCTCGGCGGCCACGTCCAGGTCGACCAGGATGTAGTACCCGTAGCGGACGCGCTTGACCGGGTAGGTCAGCTTGATCTTTCCGACCATGTCATTGCGGGCGATCGAGGCGCCCAAAGCGGTGATCTGCTTGGTGACGGCGTCGATGACCGGCTGAAGTTCCGTCTCGGCGTAGGTCGCCGGGATGATGTAGAGCAGTTCGTAACGGGACATGAAGCTTTTATTAATAGAATTTCCCGGAATATGGGTCGATTCCGATGGAAGGCTTGTCTGATCGGGGCTTGAACGCCCCGTTGTAAGCACGGCGAGTCTAGCATGGGCCAAAAAAACGCGCAAGAGTCGGGTTGACGGATCGGGGTACGCATGGTGATATCATGCGCATCCACCTCAGGAGGGACCGTGGAAAAATCAGAAAGCGTCGGTGTGGCTTCGTCGGCGGATGAACTTTGTCAAGTCCTGCTGGGCGTGTTCTTTCCGAAAGACTCGCGCCTGCCCGACGGCGTACGGGCGGCGGGACACGCGCCCTTGTCTGTCAACGACCCGGACTACGAAGCCTTGCGGCTGTTCTTTGAGGAGCAGTTCGAT
The DNA here is from genome assembly GCA_964532415.1 of uncultured Gammaproteobacteria bacterium. Taxonomy (GTDB): domain Bacteria; phylum Patescibacteriota; class Patescibacteriia; order SG8-24; family DYFX01; genus DYFX01. The sequence continues at coordinate 16,195 of CAZHHN010000019.1, read as the reverse complement.
ACCTCGGAGCGGCATCCACGGGATGTCTGCGCCTTCTACGTTTGCAGGCGTTACGGCCTGAAGTTTGAAATGATCCTGATCGACTGCGAGGAGGCCGGTTACTGGGTCGCGTTGCGAATGCGGACGGGCGAGGAGGTCGTCAGGGTCGTGCCGGCCCGGCATCTCCCGCATCGGGAAATCGCCAAGAATTTCGGGTAATGGCCGCTTTCACTCGCGGCCGTTTTTTAGATCAAAAGACGACCCGCGAGGGTCGTCAGGGCTGATCAAAAAGAAACGCACCGTGAAGGCTCGTGGGATGGCACACCGTGTGAAAGTTGTCTGTGAAGCTCTTGGCAAAGAAACCCGCCAGCGTCAGGGGGCTTGGGCGCACCGGGCTGACGGTCATTGACAAAGGACATCGAATATGATTCCGTATCCCTATCACATTGGAACGACGGAGGAAAAATGAGCGCGGACGTGTTTAAGGTCATTGAGGAGAGGTCGCCCGAGGTACAAGCCGACATGCTGTTCGATATGTTCTTCACCCGCGGCAGCAAATTGCCGGACGGCGTGCGCGAAGGCGTACAGCGTATTCCGAACAACGAAGAGCGTTCCGAGCACTGGAGCAGGATCGTCGCGCTGTGCATACAGGGAATCGGGGTGGCGCCGGAAAACGACTTGCGGCTCTTTACCGTCACGCACGGCGACATCGTTTACGAGCTCGTCGTGCATATCCGACGGCAAGTTGCTTGGAGACAGATCGAGTTCATCGCGACCTGCACACTGGGCACTCGGCGGATCGAGACGATGCGGAGGTTCTACAGAATGGCTGCCTGATGCGTGAGCGACCGCTTTGCGGCCGTTTTTTTATCTCTCGTCCGTTGACGAATGGCTTGATATGCTGTAGGCTCGCCTGTCTATGAAATACGCCTTCATCCTCGGGCGCGAGAGCGCGCTTTCCGCCGCCGAACTGCTGGCCGCCCTGAAAACGGCCGACGGCTTCGATCCGAAAGCCGCGCTCGTTTCCCCCGCCGTTCTGATCGCCGAAACGCGGCAACCGCTCGACGCGGCCTTTTTCGGCCGGCTCGGCGGATCGATCAAAATGGCCGAGGTGCTGGGCGTGAGCGCCAAAAATCTGGAAGATGATCTTTTCAACGTCCTGCGCAACCTGAACGAGGGGGCACTCGACTTCGGGCTCAGCCTGTATTCGCTGGACGCCGTGCCGGATAAAACCTACCGCTCGATCGAACGCGGACAGAAAGCGCTGTCGCTGACCCTCAAAAAACGTTTAAAGGAGAGCGGACATTCGGCACGCGTGGTGTTGAATGACGGGCCCGCATTGACATCGGTGCAGGTCGATAAAAACCGCCTGATCGAAAAAGGGGCCGAGCTGCTGCTGCTCGTCGGGCAGGGATCGCTGCGCATCGCCCGGACGCTGGCCGTGCAGGATTTCGAGGATTTTTCCGAGCGGGATTTCGGCCGCCCGGCCCACGACGCCAGGAGCGGCATGCTGCCGCCGAAACTGGCCCGCATGATGGTGAATCTTTCCGGCGCGGACGCGCGCGAGCCGCTGCTCGACGCCTTCTGCGGTTCGGGCACGATCCTGACCGAAGCGGCCGCGCTCGGATTTGCCGTCTTGACGGGAGCGGACATCAGCGAAAAGGCCGTCGCGGACACAAAAAAGAACCTGGCATGGATCGTCCAGCGGCGCGGGTTGGAGAACCTCGTGATCGAGGTTTTTACCAGCGACGTAAAGGAGCTGCCGGCGAAACTTCCGACGGGAAGCGTCGGGTCGATCGTCTCCGAACCGTTCCTCGGTCCTCCGATGCGCGGGGACGAATCGGATCAGAAGATTCATCACGTCTATCTGGAGCTGATGGGACTGTATCGTCGCGCCTTCAATGCCTTTTCGAAAATCCTGAAGCCGGGAGGGAAGGTCGTCTTCGCTTTTCCCGTGTTCGGCAGCAAGCACGTCAACATCCTGCGCGAGCTCGAAGAGTACGGCTTCCGCGCCGAAGGGCTTTTGCCGGCAATGATCGCCCAGACGCTCGGGGCGAAAAGCACGACCGGACTTCTTTATAAACGCCCCGATCAGAAAGTTGGCCGGGAGATTTACCGGTTCCGGTACAATCCGTCCCGCTGATGACACGTCGGACATCCCAAATTCCATGCGCGTAAAAGAAAACCAGCCCGATCGGAGCTGGTCATTATGACCTGTGGACGCTTACGTACGGTCCCGCAAGACGATGTCGTACCCCACGATGTTGCGCAGCTGCGTTTCGTCCAAGACGGTCCGGCCGGACAGAAAGGTGCGACGTACATTCGGCTCATCTATGAGCAGGCAGGCATGGCCATCGGATTCCGGCAGCATCTCGAAGCCATGGGAGATGAGCTTCGCCAGCATGCTTAACCAATCGGCATCGCAGAACTGCAGCACGACCCGGCGTTTCCCGGATCTCGCGGGCGGTGCCGGATGCAGGAAAGGAATCTTCCGAAAGGCCAGGATCTGGGGTTGGGAGCCGTCATCCTGCTCGTCCCAGCCGGCCTCGGGCGTTCCGCTCATTTGCCCAACGAACAGAAGCTGCGCGCGTTCTTCGAAACGGGGCGGATCGTCCGCCAGTCTGACGGACCGGAAGAGCGAAAGCGTCTTCCAGACTTCGAGTGGCAGAAGAACGCCCAGCCCGCGCACGCGTGCGAGCAGCCTTCGTTCAGATGCGGAGGCAAGGAACAGGTAGTTATTCACGGTCGCTCCTTTGTGGGACGCCGCTATGATAGCGATTTCCCGCCGGTTGTCAACCCGGGCAGATCATGCGCCAATCCGGAAATGCGCCACGTCGCCGTCGCGCATCACGTAGTCCTTGCCCTCGGTGCGGAGCTTTCCCTTCTCGCGCGCGCCGCCTTCACCCAGTTCGACGAAGTCTTTCCAGTCGATGATTTCGGCCCGGATGAAATTCTTTTCGAAATCGGTATGGATGACGCCGGCCGCCTGCGGCGCCTTCGTTCCCTGCCGGATCGTCCAGGCTTTGGTTTCCGTCGGTCCGGAGGTCAAAAATGTCTGCAATCCGAGCAGCGCGAAGGCGGCTTTGATCAGGCGGTCGAGGCCGGATTCCGTCATGCCGTAGGTCGACATGAACTCTTTGGCTTCTTCGGACGGAAGCACCGCGATCTCCGATTCGATTTTGACGGAAATCGGCAGCTGTCCCTCGGGCCGCAAAAACGGCAGGCGGAAACCGGACTGAAGCTGCGCTTCGTCCACGTTCAGCACGTAGAGCATCGGCTTCAGGGTAAGCAGCTGCGTATCTTTCATCGCCAGCCGCTCGTCATCGGTGAATTCGACATCCTTGGCGAGCTTTTCCGACTGCAGCGCCGAGAAGGTCTTTTCGAGCGCGCCGAGCAGGATTTCCGCCTCGCGGTCCTTGCCGCCTTTGAGCTGGCGCCTGGCGCCTTCGATGCGCTTTTCGACCGTGGCCATGTCGGCGTAGATCAGCTCCAGGTTGATGATTTCAATGTCGGATTTCGGATCGACCTTGTCATGCACATGCAGCACGTCCTTGTTTTCGAAGCAGCGGACGACGTGCGCAACGGCGTCGACCTCGCGAATGTTGGCCAGGAATTGGTTGCCCAGGCCTTCGCCTTTGGATGCGCCCCTCACCAGGCCGGCGATATCGACGAATTCGATGACGGCCGGAACGGTTTTTTCGGAACGCGAAACCTCGGCGAGCGCTCCCAGCCGCCCGTCCGGGACGGCCACCACGCCGACGTTCGGTTCAATCGTGCAGAACGGATAGTTTGCGCAATCGACCTGTTTTTTGGTGATGGCCTGGAAAAGCGTAGACTTACCGACGTTGGGCAGCCCGACGATTCCGATTTTGAGCGACATGTTGGAGGAAGAGTTTAGCGACGTTCACCTTCGTGACCTTTTCGAACTCGGCAAAGGCGGGGGTACGGTTGACTTCGAGAAGATACGGCTTTCCGTCCGCGATGGCAAGGTCGACTCCCGTGAAGCCGTAATCGAGCGTCTTGGACGCGCGTTCGGCCAGGCGGTTCCAAGCGGCCGGCACGGTCGCGGCTTCGCCCGAAGCGCCGACGGCCACGTTGTGGCGGAAGTCCCCTTCCGGATGGTATTTCCGCATCGCGCCGACGGCTTTCCCGCCGATCACAATGATCCGGTACTCGGCTTCAATCTCCAGATACTCCTGGAAGGTGAAGAAGCCGACCAGATGCTCAGAAAGGTACTTGCGCGCCTCTTTGGCGTTTTCCAAAAGATAGACGTATTTGCCGCGACTGCCGTGGACGCCCTTGGCCACAATCGGCCAGGTAAAGCCTTTCAGATAACGGCCGGCCTTTTCGAGCTTGAGCGTCTGGAAGCCTTTCGGCACCGGTAGTCCGGCATCCAGCAATTTCCAATAGTCGTAGACCTTGCTTCGGACGAAGCGGCCTTCGGCCATGGACGGCTCGAAGCTGCGGATGCCGTGCGCACGGGCCCATTCGGCCATCAGGAGCGCCTCGGGGATCAGCGACGGCGGGAAGTGGCGGAAGTAGATCGTATCGCAAACCGCCTTGAGCGGACGCAGGCCCAGCAGCACGCACGTTCGTTCGCCGCGCAGGTCGAAATTGACCTCGCGCATGCGCCGCACCAAAACCCGATACCCGAGCTTGCGGCCTTCGGCCCGCAGGCGGCGGTTTTCGTAGACGTTCGGATTGGCGACGACGAGCAGTTTCATGCAGCGCAGACTAGCAACAAAACGCCGCGGCGTAAAGCGTGCCGATCGATAAAAACTCCCGCGTCGAACGGTGCGTCCGGGCGCGGGAATGCCGACATCAGTTGAAGATGAGAGAAGCGATGGCCGTGAGGCAATCGAGGCCCTTGCAGGCGGCGGTAGCGGGACGGAATTGATTGGCGTAGCGCTGTACCTCCACATTCGCCGTCCCCTGAAACGCGGGCGGAACGTCAGGAACACCCGCGGACACGACGATCATGACATGAGGACCGTTGGGAACGGATGGAACGAATCCCTGAAAATGCGGTTCTCTGACGGGATGAGTGCCTTTGTAATCTACGAGTTGATGAAGAATCGGCTGACCGTCCCCGCCGATCTCTCCGGCCCTCGCGTTAACCTGTACGGTTCCGGCGACGTACAGCAGCATCTCGTGCAAGCACCCGAACCTGTGCATCGCCGCCGTGCGTAAGCGCTGGTTGTTCTTCCAGTCTGCCGATGTGACTCTGCCGACATGTTCGACTTCCCGGGCGGCGACGGCTTGTAATGCGAAGTAAGCTTGGTATGCCCAAGGCGGTTTCGGCGCAGTAACGCAGGGAGATCTGAGGACATCCGCGGGATCATATCCGACGTGCAAATACCAAGCCGCAAAAGCCGATCGTATCATCCGCTGATCCAGCGGACAGGAAAGCGGATGCGCTGGATCGGCGGCGTGCGCCTTGAGTACCGCTGTGCATTTCGCCTGATAGTTTTGATCATCCATGCGGTCGCAGAGCTCACTCAGGACTGCCAGCAAAAAGTCGGCCGGCGAGATGGAAGGAACGGGCTGATTGTGCGTCTCGGACATGGAAACACCTCCTACCCCGAAATTGGGATGGCGCGAATGTAAAAGAAAAAATAGAAAATGTCAAGCGGGCGGGCAAACAAGACTTAGGCGCACATAAAAATCCCCGACACCGACCCAGGGGTCGATGACGGGAACTGTGCGGTCAGCCGTAGATGGCGATAGCGATGTCGACCAGGGCCGAGAAATCGGCATGGGCCCCCTTGCCGATCGACGCGAGGTGTACATAGCGAAACATCTCGATCGTAGCGGCCGCCCGTCGATCAGGCGGGATGAACGATACCCCTTCGGCAAACACGAGGAGTAGGTCGGCATGGGTGAACATGACCAGAACGGCATCCCTGTGAAAACCTTGCACGGCATACGTGCCAAGACAGTCGCTGAGTTTGTGCGGGATGCGTTCACCGGCGTCATTGATTTGTCCTGCCCGGATGTTGCAACGCTCGGTTTGAGCCACATGCAGGAGTACATCAATGAACCGGTCGAGCAGATGCTGTGCCCGCGCCCGCAAGGCTCTGTTGTTCCGCCAGTCTTCATCGGTAGCAGGCAGATCAACGCAGGTCTCCCGCGCAGCAACGGCTGCGATGACCCCGAAAACAACAGCCGGGGAGGGCGGCTCCGGCGAAGCCAAGAAAGGGAGTTTGGCGACGGCCGCCGGAGCGCAACGCTCCGCGAGGCAACATGCAGCCAAAGCTGAGCGGACACCCTCCGGACTTGCCGACAAACCTCCTTGTTCCTCATCACCTTCTTCGAGGAGAAGCGATTGGATAGTCTCCCGAGTCCTCGTTTCGTAGGCATCGTCATGGACCCGAACGTGCAGTTCCACCAAAACGCGGAGCAGATAGACGTACAGGTCGACGGCCTCATGATTCGGCGGTTGATTTTCTTCCAAGGACACGCGGCACCTCCTACCCGAAATTGGGATGCGGCGAATATACGCGGAAAAACCGGGATTGTCAAGGCTGTAGGATCAACCGCCAAAAAAATCCCCGTCGCCGACCCTGCGTCGAAAACGGGGGAGCCATCACTTGTAGATGGACACGATGATGCCCAGCAGGTGGCCGAAGTACTCCGGATTGAAGCCTCCGTGAACGGCTGCGCTTCGGACATAGACGAGAGCGCAACGTTGCAACTCGACCGTCATGGCCAAGCGGCGCTCGGGCGGGATCTTCGAGGCGGCGTCGGAATAGGCCGTCAGATGATCGGGACCCGCGAATGCAACATCGGCGAAGTCTGCGGCGATGGCGCTCCGGGAGATCCACGTGAGATTGATGAGCGCGGGCGAAATGGGACGGCCGCCTTCACCCGGCTGGCTCACCTTCGCATTCCACCGCTCGGTCTCCGCCACCCCCAGAAGCGCGGCGAAGAAGTCCAGGTACGCGTCTTGCGCCATCTGACGCAGTGCCGTATTGCGCTCCCAGTCCTCGGTGACGATCGGTTCGGCGCAGGTGTGACGCGCGGCGGCGGTGACGATGGTTTGGAAGGCCGCCGCCGGCGATACGGCCTCCAGCGAAGCGAACACCGGGAGGGCGGCGATGGCAGCGGGATCATACCCCGTCTGAAGACAGGTTGCCGCCAACGCCGAGCGTGCCCCACGTTCGCTGACCGTATGAGGGTGGTTATCCGGACAATCGCCATACATCTTCAGCATCCTCCCGACATTGTCGGCGAATGACGGACTGCATAGGCGCCTATCGACCTCCCGGAGGACGGACGACAGGAAGTTGACGGGATCGACGACGTGAGAATGGTCTTCTACCGTAGACAAGGAACACCTCCTACCCCGAAATTGGGATGCGGTGAATATATTCGGAAAAACCGGGATTGTCAAGGCTGTAGGACCCTTGCCAAGCACGGGCGGACTTGCTACAGTGTCGCCTGTCGCGGGCCGTTAGCTCAGCTGGTAGAGCGTCCCGCAAGGCGGGAAGGTCAAGAGTTCCAAAGCCAGCGTCACAATCAAATCATGGGCCGTTAGCTCAGCTGGTAGAGCGTCCCGCAAGGCGGGAAGGTCAAGAGTTCCAAAGCCAGCGTCACAATCAAATCATGGGCCGTTAGCTCAGCTGGTAGAGCGCTTCCATGGCATGGAAGAGGTCAAGAGTTCGATTCTCTTACGGTCCACCAAAAGTCCCCTTGCAGAAGCTTGGGGATTTTTGTTATGGCATCGTTATGCCAACCTATCTCTATATCCTTCGTTCCGTTGCGAGCGGGCGTACGTATGTTGGATCAACGATTGATATTCGCCGCCGATTTGCGGAACATCAGCGCGGCCAGACGATATCGACCAGAAACGGTCGGCCTTGGGAGATTCTTTGTCTTATTGAATTCCGTACGATAAAAAATGCCCGCACGATTGAGCGGATACTCAAAGGGTTAAAATCGAAAACCGCTCTGGATGAACTTGCATTAGCTTGCTGTTAGAGCGTCCCGCGAGGCGGGAAGGTCAAGAGTTCGATTCTCTTACGGTCCACCAAAAACACCCTTGCGCGAGCAAAGGTGTTTTTGTTAAGAGAAGAAACGTTTTACTCAGACACTAAGGCGTTTGCGCGCTTCTGCCACCAGCGCCTCAGGATTTTCGAACATCGGCACGCCGTAGCGCGCGCAGACGATGTCGACATTCCCCTTGCGCCAAAACCCCTCCGGACAGCAGACGAGTACTTTTCCGGATCGGGCAAACAGGCCGAGTTCCAAAAGCGTGATCGGGGAACGGGTTTCCGGCGCGTAATACATTAAAATAACGTCGGCGCGCTCCTGGGCCGCGAGTTCCCATTCGACCTGTTCGCGGAACTCCGGGTTGCCGATCGCCTGCTCCCACTGCGCATTCCAAGCTCCGCGGCGCGGGTTCAGGATCAGCGCATCCGTATCGGCAAGCGCCTGCGCAACCCGCGCCTGCCAATTTTCGGCCGTACCCATTTCGATCGAACCGCCAAGGAAAATCGCCGGACGCGCATCTTCGACCGGCCACCTTTCCGGCGCCTGAATCAGCATGGACATGTCCGCATCATACAGGACGCCCTGCCGAAGAAAAACTCCCGCCGGGATTGGCGGGAGTTTTTGCGGCTACTTGATCGGCGGGTTACCGGACGGCGGTACGGGCAAACCGCCCCCGGACGGCGTTGGGGCCGTGCCGTTCTTTTTGGCATTCAGGTCATCCAGGCGCTTCTGAACATCGGGATTATCGGGATTATCCTTCTTGACCGCCTCGATCTGGGCGATGGCAGAATCGATCTGGCCCTGTTCCTCATACATCGCGGCCAGGTACCAGCGGGCGTTCGCATAGTGCGGTTCGACCTGGATCAGGCGCCCGAGTTCGGCGATCGACTTGTCCTTCTGTCCATTCTGATAATACAGGATGGCGAGCTGGAAACCGACGCCGAGATCTTTGGGATTGTAGTTGCGTACGGCCTCGAGCTTGGCGATGGCGTCGGAAGTTTTACCGCGGCGCACCAAGACTGCCGCGATCCAGTAATGGGCGGGTGCGTAATCCCGCTTGAGCATGACCGCCCGGTCGAACTGCTCTCCGGCTTTGTCGAGCGCTTCGTCGGCGGCTTTCTGCAGCCTGTCCCGGTCGTCGGCTTTGGTGTCCTTGCCGATCTGCGCGCGCGCCGCGTCAGAGGCATTCAGGTAGAGTTTGCCGAGCTCGGTGGCGTAGACCGGATTGTTCGGATCGAGATCGGCGGCGGCGGCATAGGCCTGCCGGGCCGCGTCGCTCGCGCCCGGCACCGCGCTGCCGAGATCGCGGTACATGCCGGCCAGCATCTCCCAGTTGCGCACGTCGGAGGGATTCAGGTCGGCCGCGTGCTTTCCGGCGTTGATGGCGTTCATCGCCGCGAGCGCAATCGTATGCGCTTGCTCGTCGGTCGGTTTGCCGCCGGCTTCGGCCGCCAATCGGCTGATCTGAAGTGTGTAGGCCTGAGAAAGCGTCCGATAATACAGGTCGCTTCGGCCATTCAGCTCGGTCGCACGCGTCAGGTGCGCCATGGCGGCGTCGAGATTGCCGCCTTTCGTCACGTCGAGCGACGCACCCCGGGTGAAATGCGATTCCGCCACCAGACGCTGGCCCTGCAGATAGAGGCCCGAGACCGAAAAGACGATTGCGACGATGAAGACAAAAGAGAGTCCGAGCGCCGCGCGCGGCGACTGGTCGAGACGCGCTTCCGACCACGAGTGCCACTGGAGCGCGGCCAAAAGGGCGGTCAGCATCCAGAACATGAACTCGAGCGTGATGTTGGAGGAATAGACGATGCGCCCGACGAACAGGGCGGACCAACCGGCAAAGACCGCCAGCGTCATCAACCAATCGTCGTGGCCACGCCAAAGTTTCATCTTCGTACGCAGCGCCAGGAAGAGCGTCATAAGGAGATACACGGCCAAACCGACAATCCCGGTCGTTGCCAGCAGGGTCAGCAGATGGGAAGCCGCGCGATCGAACGGCACGTTCCAGAAGAGCGTGGCGTTCAGGTCCGGCGAACGGAAACGGGTGTAGTCGTACAGGAACGTTCCCGGACCGGAGCCAAGCAGCGGGCGGTTGGCGAGCGCCTCGCGGGAGATCTGCCAACTGGCAGCGAATGACGGCATGACTTCGGCGGGAAGACCGAAGCTGAAAGGAAAACGAACGAACGAGAAGAGCGCGCCGATGACGATGGCGGCCATCGGAACGGCCAGCATCGTGACGCGCAAGCCCCGATCAGCTTTGATCATCCCATAGACAACGAGCACGAGGGAGCCGACAATGACCGCCAGCCAGATCGCCCAATATTGGAGCGTGGCGACATGTAACGCCGCCAAAACCAGCAGCACCATCATTCCGATCCGCATCGCGGTTTCGCCCCTGCCGCCTTTCCCGGGCATCAACAGCCAGCCCATCGCAACGACGGCGATGACGGCGGAGTAGATGCCGAGGCTGTTGCCGGTACCGATCAGATTGAACCCGGCTGCGGTGCCGGGGAGCAGGGGCACCCCGAGCGCCTGGAGGCCGGACTGCAGAAGCACGGGGAGCGCACCCATCATCATCCAACCGAGCGCCTTTCGGACGTCTCTCGCATCCCGCAGGACATTCACCGTCACGAAATACAGGACGACCAGGCAGGCAAGCGTGGCCGCACCGGCATGTTCCTGACCGAAGTCGCCGACAAAACTGAGGTACCGGCTTTTTGAAAACCAGGCCGCGATGAGATAGGCCGCAAAATAGACGAGTACGAGCAGGTGCAGGGGGGAACGCCGGATCTCAAGCCGGCGCGTCGCCAGCATCTTTCCCAGCCAGGCCAGCGCGCCGACGGCCGCCGCCACCGTCAGGAACGCCTGCTTGGGCAGATCGATCACGTCGACGACACCGGAACAATAGAGCAGCGGCAGCAGGAAAAGCGAGAGATAGACCGTCCAACGCGCGACGGCATCGGCGAATTTCGCGAGTTTTTTCCCTTCAGAAGCGGAGACCAGTTTTTCGTCCGCGTGTTCTCCAAAAACGGGCGCGTGCTCGAACATACCGTATGTGGAAAATTAAAAAGATTGCCGCCTGAAATCATACCATAAAAACGCCCGCTCCGAAACGCGGAGACGGTCCGGGCGCATTCATTCATACGAAGAAGACCCATCCCGGGCATACGGGACCCGGGATGGGTCGCCGATCAGAAACCGTAGCCGGCGTCCTGCCAGAAGACGATTTCGCACAGCATCCCCTGACGACGAAGACGCAGGAGTTTTTCCATCTCTTCGGCGAACGTTGCGCCGAAATCGACGAAATAGCCGCTGGACGTCTCCTCCTCGACGGGAGGTGCGGGTGCGCGCTGGGGCAGCGGGCGCTGCGACGGCGGGCCTGAAAAGAACATACGGGAACGGGTTAGAGGTGATTTATTTTTGTCTTCGCTTTCGCCGCCCCGTTCGTGCGGCATGAGCGTCCGAGGATGTCGACTTGTCCCCGGATTCGTCCCTTCCTCTCTGTGTACGAGGAAGAGATGGATCCGTCGACAAGCGAATCACGATTTGCCGCGCTCGTAGCGCGCGATGATTTTCCGGTGATACCACGTGAAGAACGCTTTGAGTCCGAAAGCGAGCGCCAAGAATCCGATGAGTGCCGGGACGATCGTCATCCACGGGAACAGCCAGAACGTCGTGTCCGTTCCGAACAGGCGCTCTCCGTCTCCATAATGCAATACGAGCCGCGCGGTATACGGACCGAAGCGGAATTCACCTGTACGTTTTGCCGTCCATTCGGCTTGGAAGCGCCGCGCGCTGCCGGGCAGGACGCTTTTATTGTCAGCGCGATTGATGGGCAGCACTGCCACCGTCCGTCCGAACAGGTTGGTGACGGTGATCTCCCCATACGGGCGCTCATGCACGTTGCCGTCGTTCTGGAGACGCGCTTCGAAACGGACCGGTAACCGGCCGGCCGGTGACGGAATCGCCGAAAAGCGCGTCAGCTTCATATCTTCACGCACATCGCCCGAGACTTTCACGAGGATCAGGGCGGCAGCATTGCCGACCACACCGACCGTGCCGCTCCCGTCCGGGTTTCGCGGGCTTAGCACGATTGCGCCGAAATGGCTGCCGGGTTGCGCATCTTTTGGAACCGCGATCGCGAACGGAAGTTCGGCGCGTTCGCCCGGACCGATCACGATCTCTCCGGATGGAACGGAGAGCCAGGGTGCCAAGCCGCGCCCATCGCGTACATCATCGGCCGGATAGAATTCCGGCGCACCGCTCGTCTCGTCACCGGCCTTGCCGGCAAAGTTCAGCACGGAAGCCGTGATGGTAACGGGATCGGGCGCTTCGTTGCGGAGCTGCAGTACGTCCCTGACGACATCGCCTGGAGCGGCCGTCTTGTCGAAGGTCGGCGGCGAATACGTGAACGCCGAAGCTGCGGCGGGCAGGATGCCGGCGGCAAATGCGAGCAGGATGGTGACGACGAGCCGTTTCATGCGTCAGCTTCGACCAAGCTTTTTAGTGGCTTCGTAACGGCGGATCACCAGGCGGTTATAGCCGCGGATCGCCAAGATAAGGACCAGCGTCAGCAGCGCGGCGGCGAGCACGGCGGCCAGCAGCGCCAACCACGGCACGACCCAGAACGTCGTGGTTGCCGTGACGAGCCTGCCGTTCGTGCCGTAATTCAACACCAGCGTCGCCTCGTACTTGCCGAAGGCGAAGTTTATGAACTGCTGCCGATACTCGGACGTGTCGGCCGGAAGTTTGCGGCGGATCCACTCGGTATTGAAGCGTCGGGCGGCGTCGGGCAAGACTGCCTTGAAGTCCGGACCGGGGTTGACCGGCAGGGCCGCGACCTGGTGGCCGAAGAGATTCCTCACGAAAATGTCGCCCGTCGGCCGGAGGTGAGTGGTGCCGGTGTTGCTGAGACGGACCTGGAACGCGGCCGGCAGGTGCGAATAGAAGGTGCGGTCGGCACCGAAACGCGAGACCGAGAGTTCCTCGCGGGCGTTGCCGTTCACGCGGATGAAGATCAGGACGGACACGCCGCGTTCGATGCCGAGATTTTTTCCGGCGAGATCCGTGCCGGGATCGCCGGCCAGGATCTGCACCGCGCCGAAATGGCTGCCGGGCTGCGCATCTTTTGGAACCGCGATCGTGATGGGAAAATTGACGATCTCATCCGGCCCGACGGTCTGCTCCTCGCCGGAGAGCCGGATCCAGGGCGCGAGCTCATAACCGGTGCGCACTTCATCGGCCGGATGGAATTCCGGCGCCCCGCTGATTTCATCGTCCGGTTGCGCGGAGAAGTTGGCCAGCCGCGGACGGATCGCGAACGGAGAACGTTCGTTGTTGGTCACGCGCACGACATCCTTCACCACGTCGCCCGGATTGAGCGTGAAGTCCAATACCGGCGGCGCGATCGTCATGGCATGCGTGGCGTGCGGCAGGAGAACCAATGCCAAGAACGCAGCCGCGAGAACGGCGGGATGCCAGGATCGGCGGGTCACTCTGCGGGATTCGGACATAACGGTAAAACGTGGATTAGAAAGGCTCTCGGGCTCGGGATCCGACACCCTGACGCATGGGGGTCGGAACCCGGTCCCTCCGGAACCGGCGCAGGCGGCGACGGCATCCGGAGGGCGGAATTCGAACGGGAGCGCAAACCTCAGAACGTGCCGGTCGCGATGAAGGTCAGCGTGTCCGTGTAGTCGTTATGCGCCGGCTGAGTGCCGCTGATGGCCGCATCCACCATGATCTCGGCGCGTCCGGCCGAGATCGGCAGGCTGTTCGAGTTCACAATGTTCTGGGCCGAAGTCGTGACGGCGCCGACCGAGTTGCCCGACGGCGTCGTCGTGCAGGTGCTGTTGAACGGTGAGACTTTGTTCAACGTACCCGTCGTGGCCGTGTTCGCCTTGACGCAGATGCCGTAGTTCGACGTGCCGGCCGCCATCGCCGCCGTGGCCGACGGGATGGTGTCCGCCGGCGTCGAGGTCGACTTGAGCGAACCGTTGGCCGACTTGACCGTCACAACCGCTCCGCCGGAAGCGTTGGTGTTCAGGTCGAGCCAGATGCTGTTGACGGTCGACTCGTTCGAACCGGTGACGGCGCCGGACGTGAGGGTACCGAGCGCGACCGAATACGGGGCGGCCGACTCGGTGTCCGAGGTGGCCGTGTCGATGTCGAAGGTAATCGACGGATCGACGGTGGCGGTGACGGTCACCTGATCGTCATCGACGATCGGGATGGCCAGCGTGCCGGTCACGCCGCTGGCGCCGTTGGCGCTGAGCGTAACTTTTTTCGAGCCGGACGTGCCTGGATTGGTGCCCGAGAACGTACCGACCGTGAGCGAGCCGCTGCAGTTGGCCGCGGCCGTGCAGGTGACGACGACCGAGTTGGTGCTCGAGACCGTCGCGCTGCAGGTGCCGGAGCCGGGCGTGCAGGTCGAGATGGCGCCAGCCGTCAGAGTGAAACCGGCCGTCGCGTAGTCGAAGAGCAGCGACTCGCCGTTCGCCCAGGTCGGAACCGTCGTCGCCGTGATCGTATGGACCGCGGTGACGCTGATCTTCTCGCGATCGACCGTGTCCTTCAGGGTCGCCGGGGAGGCGGCCTGAACGGGCGCGACCGTCAGAAGCATGGATCCCACCGTGGCGACAGCCATGAGAACGGCTGCGATGCGTTTGAGCGCTTTTCGCATAGAAGTGGTTAATTAAGGAACGTATCATATTCCGCTTGTTCGACCGCCTCAGGCGGAGAACCGGGCATGCGGGCCCCGCACCTTCCCTCCATGCATGCAGGGGGAAGGAGCGATCCCGCATGAAGCAGCTGCCGTCCGCGGAGACGAAGCTGTCGACCTTTAGTCCGGCCTTAGTGGCCGGGGAGAAAGCCGGACTCGCGTCCTTCTCTCTCCCCGGCCTCCATGCGCATGGAGGCGGCGGCATTCAATAGGTGGCGGTGACGGTGACCATCAACGTGTCGCTGTAATCGTTATGTGCCGGTACGACGCCGGAGATCGCCGCTTTAGTCAGTAGCTCGCCGTAGCCGTTCACCGGTCCGGAGGCCGACCAGATCGTCTGATTGGAAGTGCTGATAGCGCCGACGGCGTGATTGGAGCCGGTGTCGCAGCTGCCGCTGAACGGCGATTGCGCCGTGAAGCCGTTCACCGCCTGGGAGCTGCAGTAGCCGTAGCCGCTGGTGCCGGCCGCGAGCGTCGCCGTTACGGACGGTATCGTGTCGGTGGGAGTCGAGATCGATTTCAGCGCGCCATTTACGCTGCGCCCGGAAACGATCAGCCCGCCCACCGCGTTCGATGCGGCCCGGATGCAGACGCGGTTCGAGCCGGTCGAGACGGCCGCCGATGTCAGCGTGCCGAGCGGCACGGCATAGGGCGGGCTGGATGAGCTTGTCGAAGTGCAGGGCGAGCTCTGGACCGCGAACGTCACCGTCAGGAACGGCGCTTCCTGAAGGCATTGGTAACCGACGCAGGCGAGGAAGTTGGTACTGGAGAGATTCTCGCCCGTCGGCGACGAATTTTCAGAAACCGTGTCCTCGGCGCGGAAGTTTGTCGATGTACTGCGCGCGCCGCCTTCTGAAAACGCATCGAACGGAATCTTATAATTGGTCGAGCTCATCGACTGCGCGAACGCCTGCGCACCGATCGTGCACGCGAGGATCGCCGCCAAGCCGATACTGAATTGTCGGATAGATCGCTTCATACGGCGATTACCGGATTTCATTGGTTGCGGTACCGGACTTGGTGGCATGCGTGCCGGAACCGGATTCGGTGGCGTGGGTCCCTGAACCCGTATGCGTGGCGGTCGTTCCGGTCCCCGACTCGGTGACCGGTGTACTGGAACCGGAGTCCACCACGACAGGGGTACCGGTACCCGAATCAACCACGGCATCGAGATCGAGCACGCCGTCGACCGGCACGATCCAATAGGTAAAGGCCGTGTCGCCGATCGCCGGCGCTGCCAGTTTCAGCATGAACTGCCCATCCTGCTTCTCATCGATCCACCAGCTGGAACCCGGGTTGCCTTCGAAGGTCACAACGATGACGGAATCCGCTTTGACATTCGGATTCTTGACGAGCGCCGCATCGTACCCCGCTTTGAGATGACCGACGCCGACGATGCGGTCGGGCGCATTCGCATCCGCCCGCACGGTCAGATTCTGCGTCATCACCACCCCCGCCTCGAGTCTCGCGACGGTCAGGAGCCCGTCAGAGGTGACGCTC
>CAZHHN010000018.1:0-22300 GCA_964532415.1 uncultured Gammaproteobacteria bacterium | reverse complement strand
CGGCCATACAAGGCTAGTATAGCTCCTCGGGCGAGCTGTCCTAGTCTTGAACCATATTTAAAAATATGCGATGGGTGTTTCACGTGGAACAAAAAGACCCACCTATTGGGTGAGTCTTGAGCCCAAAACATCAATCCATTGATATTTTAGGCCCTGGTGGACCGCAGGAGATTCGAACTCCTGACCTCTGCAATGCGAATGCAGCGCTCTACCAACTGAGCTAGCGGCCCATGCTTATGCACAACTGTCTATAAATTGTGGAATAAATCAATTTTAATATATTTTTATTTGTCAAAGAATTAACGGACATACGTGTACATATCCTCCGCCTGCCTCATGCCCCCGGCATGAATCGAACATACATCCACCCCTTAGGACGGGGTTGTTCTATCCGTTGAACTACGGGGGCGTGGACGCAGGCAGACGATTCGGTGCGAACGTTTATCCGAGCGGGGTAGTGACACGTTCGCCACTCGCGCTATAGTATAGGCACTGAATTTTCCCCGGTCAACCTCCAATGCTTTCTTCTGCGCTTCTTTTGGGTGCGATTCTGCTCGCCGCGATCATTGCGGCCTATTTGGGGCTGTCAAAAAAGATGGCCGAGCTGCGTGAACTTCAAAACAAGCTCCAAGATCAGCAAAAGTTTGGCGCTTCCCAGCACGACAGCCTAAGCCAAGGCGTGAACGAGAGTCTCAAGACGATGCTGATGCAGCTCTCGCAGGCGAATCAGTCGATTGGGGCACTCCAGCCGATCCGGGAGAAGGTCGACAGCATCAACAACCTGTTCTTTTCCCAAAAACTGCGCGGCAATTTCGGAGAAATGGTGCTGCAGGACATGTTGGAGAAACATTTCCCGAGAACCGGCTTCGAATTGCAGTATCGTTTCAAGGACGCTCAGATCGTGGATGCGATTTTGAAAACAAAAGACGGCTTCGTTCCGATCGATTCGAAATTCCCGGCGGAAAACTACCGGAAAATGGTGGCAGCCGAAAAACAGGGAACGGAAGTGAAAATGGAAAGGAACAATTTCGCCAAAGCGGTGCGAAAACACGTCAAGGATATCTCAGAAAAATACATCCTGCAGAGCGAGGGCACGACCGATTTTGCGGTGATGTATCTGCCATCGGAAGTCATCTTCCACGAGATCCTGACATTTACCAATGATGAAGGCGTGGATGATGATTTGACGGCCTTCGCCACCAAGCACCGGGTGCTGATGACCTCGCCCAACACGATGGGATACTACCTTTACGTCATGAAAGTCGGACAGCAGCGCAGTCGCTACGAAGAAAATGCCCAAAAGGCCTGGACGCTAATTTCGGGCCTCCAGCAGGATTTCGAGCGTTTTGGCGAAACGCTGCGCATCGCCTGGAAACACGTGACGGACGCAAAAAAAACGATCGATGCCGTCGGCAACGATTTCAGCCATCTTTCCGGGAAAATCGAGCAGGTGAAGCGCCTCGAAGAGTAGCGCTTGACGGTTTACGCGCGCTCCGCTATAACTGGTGGCATCATTATCATCCGTACCCAAATCGCCACGTATGCCGACGAAGCAGGCCGCGTTTAAAGCGCTGCGCCAGACCAAGAAAAACGCCGAGCGCAATAAAATCGCGAGGCTGAAGATCGCCGATGCCCGCCGCGCCTTCCGCAAGGCGATGGACAAGGCTGAGGCATCGAAAGCGGCCGAGGCCGTCAAAGCGGCCATCAAGCTGCTCGACAAGGCCTACAGCCGCGGCATCATGAAGCTCAACACGGTCTCGCGCCACAAATCGCGTCTGATGAAGAAGCTCCAAAAGCTCGCGGGCGACAAGAAATAGGAAACGCCCCGGTCCGCCGGGGCGTTTGTCTATGAAAAGACCGGACGGTCAGGTCCGGTCATCGGTCGAGGCGGGCGCCAGCGCCAGCTGTCCGTTGGGGACCCCGGTGGGGTCCGAATGGCCTGCGATGCGTTGCACAATATCGGCGCGTCGCTGGACAATCATTGCCAAGTCTTGGTCGTTACAATCATCCACAACCAGATTTGCGAGGTCGTGATTGAAGTTTCGTGCCTCCCTGTGGTCTGCTTCGATGCGCGCGTATTTTCCCGTCAACCGCTCAATACGGAGAAGCGCCCCGAGCCGCTCATTTTGGCTGCGCTGACGGGCTACCAGCAGGCGATTCTCTTCGGTCTCGGGTGGAGTGCCGGGGGTGGAAGCGCAGAGGGATACGATGGCGATCAGGACAAATGAGACGACTCCCAGAAGGAGCGCGCCTCCGGCCGGGTACATCCCGCACAGGGCGCCGAGTAACACCAGCATTTCGACCGTGGAACCTCCCAAGAAAAAGATTCTTTTGGCGATGGCGTGCGACCGGCGCTCGGCTGACTTCGAGAGCTGGAGAGCGATCCTCTGGTTGTCCTGTTCCAGCCGATGCATCTCCCCATCGCAAACGGGAATCTTTTTCAGATCGATCGGTTTGATGGCATCAAAGGACGGGACGCGGAACGGGACGAGAGCAACGGTCTCGGACATGGCGGGCTCCTCTGTTCAGAAGGCGGGGCGTGGCTTGTACATATCAAGAAACTAAAGACGCGTCAAGAAAAGGTCCAAGGCCATCCTGGGTTTCGGCCAGCCGCCCGTTTTGAGCTTTTCTTCGGCATCGACCAGCCATACGAAATGTCTCTCCAAGTCCCCGAAGCGATGGTGACGCGCCTGCGAAAGCAGTTTGGCGGCGACAAACGGATGTACGCCGAGTTCCCGGGCCAATCTTTCTTTGGTTGCCTGGCCCAGCGACGCGAGTTCGGCCGCGACAAGCAGGCCCCGCACGTGCGCCTGGAGACGGCCGAGCAGCGAAACCTCATTTTCTCCCTGCGCCAGGAGCGTTTCCAGCAAACGTGCCGCGGTGGCGGCTTGGCGGGTACCGACGGCATCCAGAAAATCAAATGCGTTCGCTTCGACTTGCGCATGGGAAAAATTCCGGACGATTTCCGGATCGACCGTGGCCGTGCCGGCGGCCAGGGCCGCCGCAGCCATCGCATCAAGCTCGCCGGCGATCTTCCAACTGTCATCGCCGGCCGTCGGCGCGTACGCCGCCTGCGCATCTTTGGAAAACGTGACGCCACGCGCTTTCATCTCATCCAAAATCCAGGCATGCCGCTCGCGCGGACCGAGCGGCCTGAATTCCGGGTAAAATTTTCCGCCTTTCAGTTTCTCAAAGACGGGTGATCCGCTCAGATCGTCCGCACCGACCCGTTCATACAGAACGAGGATGGTCGACTCCGGGACCTGTTCGCAGATTTCTGCTAAGACTCCGGCCGATTTTTTGCCGGAAGAGGCGATCGCATCGCGCACGATCGTCAACCTCTTGGCAGAGAGGAACGGGGTCGCGGCCACGGAGGCGCGAATCTCTCCGGCCTCAGCTTTTTCGCCGTCAACGTGCTGCAGGTTCAGACCGGACGGATCGAGGTCGCGCAAAAACTTGGCCCGGATCTCTTCGAGTTTTTTTTGCGAACGATAGGTGTCGGTGCCGTAGAGCAAGAGAATCATTCCGTCTGAAGCTTTTCGAGATTGCCCCAATTCTTGCCGATTTCAACTTCAACTTCAAGAGGCACCTTTAAGGAGGCGGCCTCCATCATAAACGAGCGGATCCAAACGGCGGCTTCTCTGACAAGGCTTTCCCTGACTTCGAAAACAAGCTCGTCGTGCACCTGAAGCAGCATCTTCACCCCGGCATCCGACGCGAACCCGTAGTCGTTTCCGATTTTCTGATGCAGTCGGGCCATGGCGATCTTGATGATGTCGGCATTGGCGCCCTGGATGGGCATATTCACGGCCATGCGCTCGGCCTCCGCTCTCAGATAGGGAATGCCTGAATTGATATCCGGCAGGTAGCGCTTGCGGCCGAACATCGTCTCTACGTATCCCATGGTACGGGCCTGGACCCTGGCCTGCTCCATGTAGCCGCGCAGGCCTTTGTAAACGTCGAGATAGCGCTTGATGAAGTCTGCCGCCTCGGCGCGACTAAGCCCTGCCGAAGCCGCGAGAGAATTCGCGCCCATGCCGTAGAGAATGCCGAAGTTGATCGCCTTGGCGGCCCGGCGCTGTTCGAAGGTGACTTCGGACAGGCTGACCTCCCAAATTTCGGCAGCGGTGGCGGTATGGATGTCGGCGCCTTTCCTGAACGCCTCGGTCATCTTCGGATCTTCCGACACCGAAGCGGCGATGCGCAGCTCGATCTGGGAATAGTCGGCGGCGATCAGCAGGTTGCCCTTTTCGGCGACGAAGGCTTTGCGGATTTCCCGGCCGAGCTCGGTGCGGATCGGGATATTTTGCAGATTCGGATCCGAAGACGACAGGCGTCCGGTGGCGGCAACGGCTTGGTTGAAATGCGTGTGCAACCGCCCATCGCGCGGCGAGATCAGCGCGGGCACGGCCACAACATACGTCGAGAGCAGCTTAGAGTATTCCCGGTGCTCGGAAATCTGCTCGATGATCGGATGCGCGCCGCGCAGCTTCTCAAGCTCGTCGGCCCCGGTCGAGAGTTGGCCGGTCGAGGTGCGTTTGATGCCTTTTGTGGGCAGCCGAAGCTTCTCGAACAAGACCTGCTGAAGCTGGGCGGGCGAGTTGATATTGAAGTCGGTGCCGGCGGATTCGGTGATGGCTTTGCTGATCTGGTCGATGCGGCTGCGCAGGCGCGCCTCCATGCGCTTGAGAAACCGGTCGTCAACCTTGATGCCGTGCGCTTCCATCGTCGCCAAAACCGGCAGGAGAGGGCGCTCGATCGTTTCATAGACCTTCTGCAGGCTCTCTTCCTCCAGTTTGCGTTGCAGGCGTTCCGCCAGCCGCCAAATGGCACGTGCCTCATCGGCCAGCGCTCCGGCGTTTTCGCGTTCGAAAAGCGATGGCTGGGCGGCCGTTTCGCGGCCCGTCGTCTCGAAAAGCAGGTCGGCCAAAGCGTGCGCCCGGCTTCCGGGGTTGAGAAGATACGACATCAGCATCACGTCGTCGAGCGTGCCGTCGAGGCGCGCGCCGCACGAGATGAGCGCCACGAGATCCTCTTTCAGGTCATGCCCGACTTTGGCGGCGGCCGAGGACAAGAGCGCGAGAATCGGTTCCGCCAGCGCTCCATCACCCGAGCGCCAAACGGCCGCCTTCGTCCCATCGAAGACGGCGAACGCGGACCACGAAGGATCGATGCGGTCGCGCCTGGCATAGCCGAATCGGATCGCCAGGCGTTTGGATGCTTTGAAAAGTTCAGTGAAGGCCGCGGCCTCAGACGCGCCTTCAAATGTTTCAACGGGGGAAGGCGTGTTCTGCTTTGCAGAAAGCCTGTGCGATTCCGTTTTCGCCGGTTTGACCTTTTTTTCTTTGCTTGAAGGCGAAAATTCGCGCTCGATCTTGGGCAAAAGCGTTCTGAACTCGAGATCCTGGAAGATCGCCCGCAACTTTTCAAGATCAGGCGGTCCGAGTTTCGTATCCGCGAACCGGAAAGGAAAGTCGAGATCGCGCACGATCGTGACCAGCATTTTGGAGAGCGGCACGTCTTTTTCGCCGTCCAAGAGTGCCCGCAGCACCCGGGGCTTGAAATCGTTCGGGGATTTTCTGACGGCCGTATAGATGCGTTCGATCGTGCCGTATTTCTGGAGCAGTTCGGTCGCGCCTTTGTCGCCGATACCCTTCAAGCCGGGCAGATTATCCGACGGATCGCCGCACATCGCCTTGTAATCGATCATCTGCGAGGGATCGAGGCCGAAGCGTTCACGCACGGCGGGCGGATCGTATATCACGATGTCCGACATCCCCTTGCGCTGTGTGTAGACGCGCGTGCGCTCGTCGACCAGCTGGAGCGTATCGCGGTCACCGGTCACGATGATGACTTCCGTATCCTTCGGCGCCTTTTTTGAAAGCGTGCCGATGACGTCATCGGCCTCGTAGCCCGGCATCTCGTAGACGGAGATGCCGAAGCCGGACAAAATCGTTTTGACGACCGGGATCTGATCGTAGAGTTCCTGCGGCTGCTCGACCCGGTGCGCCTTGTAGTCGGCGAACGCTTCGTGGCGGAACGTTCCTCCTGCCAGATCGAACGTCACCGCCAGATGCGTCGGCTGCAGGTCTTTGAGCGCCTTGAGCAGCATGACGGTAAAGCCGTAGGCGGCCGAGACCGCGCGGCCGTCTTTGGTGGCGAGCGGCGGCATGGCGTGCCACGCGCGATGCAGAATGGCATTGCCGTCGAAAATGACGAGGCGGTTTTTCATGAGCCCATCCTGTCAAAAAATGACCATTTCCGCAAGAAAAACAGACAAAAAAGCCCGCGTGACCGTGGGTCATTTGGGCGGCGGGAGCGGAGTCGATACCGGCGGCGGGAGCGCCGGATCCGGGCCACGGGCAACGTGCGGCAGACGATCTCTGGGATCGGCAGCATAGAAGGCCCACAGGTCGTGACAGGCGTGCTTGGGCGCTCGTTCGAGCGCATCGTGGGCGACAGCCCGGAGCTCCAGGCGCTGGCAATCTCCGGTGGCGGAAGCCCATCCATACAACCAGGCTTCGTGGCAAACGAAAGCGCGTGCCTCGAGTTCGTCGGTCAGTTCAGACGGGCAACGAGCGTCCGCCGGCTCGTTTTCAAGCGCGACGCCGCGATTGATCCACTGTCGATAGCGCGCGGCGGCATAGCTGAGCAGCCGGTAAAGCGCCTCACGACCCTGAGAAGACCGATCGGCATCGGCAATAAGGGCGGGCGGCACGACCAGCACCGGCAGGTCGTCGCCATGCGTGATCAGTCCCAATTCGCGCTCGGAAGAGAACTTGATCGCCACGTCGCCGCGCCCGAGAGCGCTGGAGAACATGAGACCAACCTCGCGGGAGGGGGAAGCCCTTGCGACCGTCAGCAGGCGGTCCGCGCGGGGATCGTGCGGCGGGCGGTCACGGTCGCGCAGGTAGAGGCGGGCGGACAAAATACCGATCGCCAGTACGAGCGCGCCGCCGAGTATTTTAAATACCGTGGCTGCGTGAGAAGCACCTGACGTGCTCTGCGTCATGCGTTTCACCCTTCGGTTTGCTCGCGGCCAAATGCCGGGAGCCGATCAACGTACTCCCAAAACCGCATTTTTGTCAAGGGAAATCGTACGCAAAATGCCGGCCATGCGGGCGGCATTTTACGTGGAGGCGCCGACCGGATTTGAACCGGTGGTGAGGGTTTTGCAGACCCTTGCCTTACCGCTTGGCTACGGCGCCGATCATCGGAACGCCCAGACTATAGAGCCCGGCGAGGTTGGTGTCAAAGCTAGAAGAGCCTGACCTCCACGATTTCAAGCAGGGAGGCAAAAAGCATGTAGGCCGCCTGTGCGACGCCAAACCAACACACGAGCCCGAACGGGGTCAGCACGTTGTGCAGAGAGAGCAGGGCTCCGATCACCGCCGCAGCGCAGATATCGAGCAGCACCGTGCGCTCCAGCAGCGTCTGAAGAAATCCGGCTTTCTGGCGCGTGCTGCGTTTCCAGGAGCCAAAGACACGCCAAAGCATCGCCCAGACCGCTTCCGTTAAAAGCGGCAGGGAAAAGTAAAAGATGGCCACGACATACTCCGCCCGGGCGGCCGCCTGCACGGCGGCGGCCAACAGAATAAGCTCGCCGATACCGCACAACAGGTCGAAAGTGGAGTTCTGGACGTCGAGGCCGTATGCCGATTCTTCAGACTTATATTTGAGCCACCAGTGGACAACGGTGACGATGGCGATGATGTAAAAAAAGAACTGGGTCGCGTCCCGAAACATCAGCAACCAGCCGAGATTCATGAACATCAGGAGCCCGAAGAGCACGTCGAACAGCACAGGGGAAAACTCGGCTTGGTGCGGCGGAACGACATCTCTCCTCCGAAGATGCTTCATAGTCGCTTCACTATATCACGAAACTGAAACCCCGGCCTCGGGCCGGGGTTTCAGTCGCGTCACTCCAGCGCGAGCGCGCGCAACGCGTCCGCGGTGACAATCGGCATGGGTTCATCCCAGTACTTCGCCGTCTTGAAGCGCACGGCGGGCACGTAGTGAGGATTGATGTTGCAGCCATTGTGGCACCAGATGGCCCAGTTGGCATATTTCAGGTACTGGTTGCTTACCAAGTTGTCCAGCGTCCAAGCGGCCGAACAATGCAGATCTTCGGCACAGGCGGCAGAAACCTCTGGATTGTAGCGGCGGTTGATTTGGAACCAGCCGCGAGCCAAGCCATGGTCGCCCACGGCCGTCGCCTTGCCGCGCGATTCCTGCATCATGATCCCGAAAAGGTCTCGGGAACAGCTTTCTTGACGCACCTCGGGAATCGCCGTGTTTTCTTGGCAGACCTGCTTCAGGATCTCTTGGACCGTCGAAATGGGTTCGAACGGCTGAGGCGGCACCTCGGCCACCGTCTCGGTCGTCGCAGCGCTCTCCTCGGGAGAAGCGGCAAAGACACGCAGTGGCTGGGTGATGTTTCCCAGCAAAACGATGGCGAGAACGATAGAAAGACCGCTTTTGAGGCCTTGGATACGCTCGAAGGCCCGTGTTTTGGTCATTTTCATATTTTTTGCTAACCTTAGCCTTCTAACCAAATCGACTGCCTTGGCAGTCGACAGGGCAAGTTACCACGAAACCCGTTTTTTGTCAACGGTTGCGACCGTCTCCGACGGATTGATCATTTTGAGAAAAAACGCTATCGTACCGGGTGACCCTCTGCTATCTTCATGACCTACCGACCCAAAAAAACGACATTCTTCGCCCGACGGACTTCCAATGACAAGCCTTCGATCCTTCGACGTATTCCGTTTGCTGGAGTGCTCCAGACAGGCGGCTTCTCCAAACGAAGCCGCCTGATGAAGAACGGACTGAAGGCAGTCGGCATCCTCGCGTTGATTGGTAGCGTGACCGGAGTACTGGGTTTGGCGATCCTGTTTGCCTGGGTCAGTAGGGATCTGCCGGATCCGAACCGTCTGCTTGAGCGGCAGGCTCAGGCCAGTACAAAAATATGGGATCGGACGGGAGCGCACCTGCTGTATGAAATCCATGGCGATCAAAAGCGGACCGTCGTCCAGCTCCAGGGCGTTTCGAGATACGCGATCAATGCGGCCATCGCTTCCGAGGACAGGAATTTCTATCAGCATCACGGAGTCGAGTTGCAAAGTTTTTTGCGGGCGATTTTTGACCGCATTTTCCGTGGCAGGCGGCTGCAGGGCACATCGACGATCACCCAGCAGGTGGTCAAGAACGTGATCCTCTCTTCCGAACGCAGTCCGATCCGCAAGGCCAAGGAGGTCGTCCTCGCCTTTGAAATCGAGAGGAAATTCACGAAAGACCAGATCCTGCAGATCTATTTCAACGAGGTGCCGTACGGATCAACCGCCTACGGCATCGAGTCCGCCTCGCAGATGTACTACGGCAAAAGCGCCGAGAGCCTCGACCCGGCCGAAGGCGCGCTCTTGGCGGCGATCGTTCCGGCTCCGACACGGCTCTCGCCCTACGGCTCCTACAAGGACGAGCTGCTCTGGCGCTGGAAGCACATTCTCGACACCGAGCACGACATGGGTAACCTGACCGAAGAGGAATGGGCGGACGCCAAGTCGGAAGACATCCTCTCGCACGTCAAGCCGAAGCTTGAGAACATCAGCGCCCCCCATTTCGTCCTGTACGTCAAAGAATTGCTGGCCGAACGTTACGGAGAGCGGGTCGTCGAGGAAGGCGGGCTGAATGTCGTCACCACGCTCGATTACGACAAGCAGCAGGCGGCCGAGCAGGCGGTGAAAGACGGCATGGATATCGTGAGGAAAAATGGCGGCTCAAACGCGGCGCTCGTAGCCGAAGACCCGAAAACCGGCCAGATCCTCGCCATGGTTGGATCGGCCGATTATTTCGATGTCGCCCACGACGGCAATGTCAACGTTGCGCTGCGTCCGCGCCAGCCCGGTTCTTCATTCAAACCGATCGTCTACGCGGCGGCATTCGAAAAGGGGTATACCCCGAGCACCGTTGTCTTTGACGTGAACACCTCTTTCCCGACCGACACCGGCACGCCCTACCAGCCGCATGATTACGATCTCGGGGAACGCGGACCGCTCACCCTAAAAAAGGCGCTTGGGGGTTCGCTCAACATCCCGGCGGTCAAGACGCTCTATCTGACCGGCATCGACCGCGCGCTCGACTTCGCCGAATCGCTCGGCTACACCACGCTTCGGGACCGCAGCCGCTTCGGACTCTCGCTGGTGCTGGGTGGCGCCGAAGTCAAGCTCGTTGAGCATGTCGCCGCCTACGGCTCGTTCGCCACCGAGGGAACATATCGTGCGCCGGCCTACATCCTGAGCGTGAAGGACGCGTCCGGAGCGACACTTGAAGAATGGAAGGACGCCCCGAAAGAGAACCTCATGAGTACCGAGACCGCCCGTAACATCAACAACATTCTTTCGGACAATGACAACCGCGCCTACATCTTCGGAACCAAAAACTATCTGACCCTGCCCGATCGGCCGGTGGCCGCCAAAACCGGCACGACCAACAATTTCGTCGACGCTTGGACGATGGGCTACACCCCGGGCCTGGCTGCAGGCGTCTGGACGGGGAACAACGACAACACGCCTATGAAGAAAGGCTCGGACGGAAGCAGGGTCGCCGCGCCGATCTGGCAGTCCTTCATGAAGGCCGCTTTGAAAGATGCGCCGGTCGAGTCCTTCATACCGCCACAGCCGATCGCGACCGGAAAACCGGTACTCGACGGCCAAGCCGGAGAAATTCACGTCAGGGTGGACAAATTCTCGGGCAAGCTCGCGACCGAGGCGACGCCGCCGACGGCCGTCGAGGATCGGGTCTACCGTCAGGCGCATGACGTGCTCTACTATGTGAATAAGGACGACCCGCACGGCCCGTATCCGGCAGATCCCGGTTCCGACCCGCAGTTCGCCGCCTGGGAAGCCGGCGTGGCCGACTGGGCCACCCGCAACAATTGGGTGACGACCGAACCGCCGCCGACGGAGAGCGACGATCTGCATGCCAGCGGCGATGCCCCGACCGTTTCGTTCATCACCCCGTCCGACGGTTCCGCGATCGCCTCAAGAACTTTTACCGCCCGCGTTTCGCCAAGCGGTCCGCGAGGAATCAGACGCGTCGAGTTCACCATCGACGGGGCGCTTGTCGGAACGACGACGGGCTATCCGTGGGAAGCGCAGCTGACGCTGCCGCCTGCCTATGGGCGGGGATTCTCTACGCTGCGCGCCACTGCCTACGATGAGATTGAGTCTTTCGGCTCGCAGGACCTGTCGATCAACATCACCTCGGACGGGGTGCCGGTTACGCTCGCCTGGCTACGGCCGTCCTCCGCCATTACCTACCGGCAGCGCGCTTTCCCGATATACATCGACACGGCCATGAATTTGCACCTTGGGGTTTCCCGGGTCACGATCCGCGCCATTCCGGAGAGCGCCGGGAGTGCATCCGGCACAGAGACGATAGAGGTTGGCAGTCTTGCCAACCCAAAAACGGACGGCGTCTCCGTCAGCTGGGATACGTCACCCGATCCCGGAACCTATCGTCTCGAGGCCCTGATCACCTTCTCGAACAACGAAACCCAGTTGGAAGAAGGTCCGAGAATCACGGTTAAGCAATGAGCAGACCAACAGGTCCGAAAAACCTCCCCGCCTCAGGGAGGTTTTTCTTCATTGCTTGATGGGCATGATGACGTAGGTGAGCCGCTCGCCCCCTTCTTCGGTTTCAGCCGTGAGCACGCAGGGATTCATCGCATCGATCACCTTAATACGCGCCTTGGCGCTCTCCAAGGCCGATAGGCCGTCAAGGAAATACCGGTAGTTCAGCGTGATGGCGTTCTGCGGCCCCTGGACCTGCGCCTCCACCAAGCTTTCATTCCTGCCCATTTGGCTCTCGGTGGACGAAACCGTCAGTCCACCATCTTGGAGCCGAAACCCCACATCCTGAAGCCCTGTGCGGGCAAATAACGAGGCGCCCTTTACCGCCTGCACCATGTCGGACTTGCGGAACAGCGCTTCCGTCACGAATTTTTCCGGAATAATGGGGCGATATGCCGGATATTTTCCGTCGACGAGGCGGGAAATCAGCTCCATTTCTCCGATCCGGAAGGCGATCTGGCTTTCCCCGAGAAGGACTTCCACCGGCTCAGACTCCAATTCGGCTGGACTCAACAAAGCAAGTATTCTCGCGAGTTCCTGAAGCGTTTTCCCGGGAACAATCAGGGTATGCGGTTGGATATCCGAGATGTGTCCGGATTTTGAGATCAAGGCGATGGTCTTTTCCGAAAGGCGATAGCTGTCGGTGGCGGCAATGACCAGCGATCCGACGGCAAACAGCGGGTTGATATTGAACAGGGCGCCGGTCAGTTCCGGACGGGACTCGATCCCGGAAACGGCAAAGTTTACCTGCCCCAGAGCCCGTTTTAAAGCCGGACCGGAAACGTACAGGCGCTTTTGGTTCTCCACCGAAGGAATTAGAGGGAACTCGGAGGCATTGATACCCTTGATCTTCGTGGAGTTTTTTCGACACCCGATTTTCAGAAACGTTTCGGAGGTTTCCAGGTCGATACGGTCATCCGGAAGGAGGTTGACGTACTCCAAAAAAAGTTTGGAGGGAACCGTGAACTCTCCATCCTCTTCGATTTTTCCGCGGACCGTGCAACGGACCGCCATTTCGAGGTTTGTGGAGATCAACTGGATGGACGCTCCCTCGAGTTTGATCAAAACATTGTTCAAGATCGGCAGGTTCACGCTTTTTCCGGCAACATACCCGGTCGCCAAGAGTCCGCGCTTCAGGTTTTCCTGCGTGCAGGAGAACTTCATGTTCCTATTCTTATTCTTTCAGATAGATATTTAATTGGTGGTAACAGTAAGCGGGTGGATAACCCGCCGCGCGGCGTGCAAATCCGCACAGAAATCCCATTAAACCGGTCAACTTTTCGAGTGGATACCCTGTGGGTTCTGTGCGCACGGCATGTGGAGGAGGTGTGAAGGATACCCGACCCCTACTCGCCAGGGTGTGAACAACCCATCACCCACCCACGCTTTTTCCGGAAGATATCCCATCACCGTCCCTTTCTTACCCACTGAGCTATGCGGCGCTGTAGAGCCGCTGGCGGATAAGATTCAGATCATGACGGAGCCTCTCATCTTCCTGAAGATCCGCGGCAATCTTGGTATAAGCATGGATGGCAGTCGTGTGATCGCGCCCGCCGATCATTTTCCCAATCGAGGGATACGAGGAATTCAACTCTTCCCGCATCAGATACATGATGATCTGGCGTGGAAAAGAAAGCCTTTTTTCCCGGCATTTTCCCAGCAGATCCGGCACGGACAGGTCGAAGTAGACCGCCACGGTTTCAAGCAGATCCTTTGGCGTCAGGTTCTTTTTTGCGCCGCCGCCGGCATGCAGGCTTGAAACCAGTTCCCGTATCGACTCCAGGCTCGGTTTGATGTTTTTGAACTGATGGTACGCGATGATCTTATTGAGCGAGCCCTCGAGTTCGCGAACGTTGGATTGGACCGATCCCGCCAGGTAGGAAAGCATCTCCCGGCTGAGCTCGTAGCCCTTTTCCTTGCATTTTGACTCGAGAATCGCAACGCGTGTTTCCAGGTCCGGCGCGCTCACATCGACCAG
This sequence comes from uncultured Gammaproteobacteria bacterium, assembly GCA_964532415.1. Classification (GTDB taxonomy): domain Bacteria; phylum Patescibacteriota; class Patescibacteriia; order SG8-24; family DYFX01; genus DYFX01. The sequence goes on along the minus strand of CAZHHN010000018.1, from coordinate 8,692 downwards.
CATGCCCCATTCCAGCCGGGAAACGATGCGCTGCTCGATACCCTGAATGGCCTTGGGCGGACGGTCGGAGGACAGAACGATCTGCTTGTTTGCCTGATGCAGCGCGTTGAACGTATGGAAAAACTCTTCCTGCGTGCCCTCTTTCCCGGTGATGAACTGGATATCGTCGATTAAAAGGAGATCGAGGGTCCGGTAGGTGTCTTTGAATTCCTTGCCGCGTCCGTTACGGACGGCATGGATGAATTCGTTGGTAAAACGCTCGCACGTGACGTACAGCACTTTGGTTCGGCTGTTCATCTCGATCATTTTCTGGCCGATTGCCTGCAAAAGATGGGTTTTTCCAAGCCCCACGCCCCCGTAAATGAACAGGGGATTATAGCGACCGGGCTTCTCCGCCACCGCCAAGGCGGCGGCATGTGCCAGTTCGTTGGTTTTCCCGACGATGAAGTTTTCAAAGGTATATCGTGGATTCAGACTGAAATCCTTGGAGGACTCGGCTTGTTCATCGCCGGCGGCCGTACCCGGAGCCGTATTCGGCTCGCCGATCGGCAGTCCGATTTCCTGAACGACAGCCGGCTTCAGCTCGACCTTATAGTGCACCTCTTTGACCGCATCCTTTGCGATGTTTTGCAGGGCTTTCAGGATGGCGACATGATATTTCTTCTCCAACCACGCTTTGGTGAAGGTATTCGGAACCGAAATAACGATGCGCGTGTCCTCGAAAGACGAGATGAAGGTGTTCCTGAACCAGGTCGTGTAGTTCGCCTTCGAAAGCGAGAGTTCAATCTCGCCGAGAGCGGCCTGCCACAGCTCGCGCGTCGTCATACGGAACGGGAAGTGAAATTAGGAAACACTGCACCCAGCCTACAGCATCATCCACAGGTGGGCAACTATCCCCAAGAATGCTTCACAAAAACTAAAAGTGTTGATAAGTTGTGTATGATTTCAAAAGTCCATTGATCGAGGTTTCTAATAAAAAGCTAACTTTAGCCAAATATGCCGAAACGCACGTATCAGCCAAAGAAGAGAAAGTACAGCAAGGTGCACGGTTTTAGGAAGCGCAACCGTACCAAGGCCGGAAGAAACGTTCTAAAACGCAGGCGATTGAAGGGAAGAAAGCGCATTTCCGTCCGAAAGCTCGGAAAAGGCAAGTAACGGCTTATCTGTTGCCGGCTGCAAACCGCCTCAAACAGGAAAAAGACTTTGCCGCGCTGGCGCGCAGCCGGAAGGTAGCTTTTTCCAAAACGCTGGGAATGAAAGTGCGGGAGAATCATCTCCCGCACTCGCGTTTTGGCGTTGTTGTCGGGTTAAAGGTCCACAAAAGGGCGGTTAAGCGCAACCTTGTCAAGCGGAGGATTCGCGAGATTCTTCGCCAACTTCTGCCAAAAATTAAGTCGGGCTACGACGCCATGGTTCTGACCCAACCAAAATCCGTTGAAACCGAATATGAGGAACTGGAAGTCCAGGTACTTTCATGCCTCAAAAAGTTGAACCTTTTGACGTGAAGAATCTTTTTTCCAGAACCCTTCGGAGCATCCCCATGCGCATGATCCGTGTTTACCAGAGAACGCTCTCTTTGGATCACGGCCCGCTAAAGTTCCTGTACCCAAACGGCTACTGCCGATTTTATCCGACCTGTTCCGAATATGGCTATCAGGCTTTTGAGAAGCATGGACTGATGCGGGGCTGGAAACTGTCGATCCTCAGGGTTCTTAAATGCAATCCTTGGAGTCAGGCGCGCACCGATCCGGTTCCGGAGCCCACGAAAAAATCCCTCTAGACGATGGATTTTTCAATTTCTTCCAAACTTATCCCCGAAATATCCACAACCTTGTTTCTCGAAGAAAAACCGGAAAATATTTTAATATCTACGCGCGGGATATCCAATTTTTTAGCTAAAAATAGACATAATTCATGATTTGCGGCTCCATTTTCCGGAGCAGATTTCAGCCACACTTTTAGCGAACCCCTTTCTAATTTAGCCTCACGCCGATTACTTTTGGGGACAACTTTTACCCAGAGGCGGGTCACAGACTTTCTCGTATTTTTTTAAGTTTTACAATGTCGGCGGCCTGGCCTTCGGTGGGAGTTTCAACGATCCAAAAAAGCTTTTCCAAGCGCTTTTCCGCCAGCATGCCTTTGAAACCCGTCAGACCGATGAAGCCCTCGCCCAACCAGTCGTGACGATCCTTCTTGGCGCCCAGTTCGACTTTGGAATCGTTGCAATGCGACATGATAAGCCGCTCCAGGCCGATCTCTTTGTCGAAGGCATCGAAGGTCGATTCTACCGCGGCGGCATCACGAAGGTCATAACCGGATGCGAAGGCATGAGCCGTATCGAAACAGACGCCGACGTCGTCACGTTTGACCTGCTTCAGAATGTCGCGCACCTCGTCGAAGGTATCGCCAATGACATTACCCGCGCCGGCCGAAATCTCGATCAACAGCTGGGTCGAGCCCCTATAATCGTTCAAAAGCTCGTTGATGCCCTCGGCCACCATTCGGATACCTGCGGACAGGGGAACGTCCCGCGCGGAGCCGGGATGGAACATGACGGCACGGGCGCCGAGGGCTGCCCCCCGGTCGAGCTCTTCGCGAATCATACGTAACGATCCGGCGCGGATGCGCGGGTCGGTCGAAGCAAAATTGATGATGTACGGTGCATGAATGACCCAAAGTTCCTGCCCGAACTTCTCGCAAGCGTCCCTGAACTTTTTGGCGACCTCGGCGTCGATCTTTGCGCCCTGTCCGCCTTGGGGCGGACGGGAGAAGAATTGGAAAACCTCGCAGCCGATTTTGGCTGCGTTTTCGGGAGCGTTCCAGAGCCCGCCGGCGGCGGAAACGTGCGCGCCGAATTTCATACAGTCCGAGTCTACCGGATTTACCGCGGCGGCAAAAGCACCCGTTCTCTCGCCGAATTTTAAAACGCACCTGTTGTCACGGAGCGAAGCCGTAACCGACAGATGCGCAGGATCCTAAGTTGCCACGAGAGGCGGCACATAGCCGACCTTGCGCCGGACTTCCGTCACAGCTGCCTGGAAGCGTGCGGTCAGCTCTGCATCGGGAGGCTCGTTATCGTCGTAATCCGGCCAGGTGCCGGACCACGCGCCGGTCTCCTTCCAGCCGCCCATGATGATGAGGAGGTCAGCGTGCGGGGTCGTCCCCGTCAACTGGATGGCCACGGTACCGCAGACGGAAGCCCACAAAACATGGAGATGGTTCCCCACGGACGTCGAGTGCATTTCTATCGTGTCCCACCCCGATTCGCATTGTATCTCGACAACGCAAATGGTTCGATCGGCGGGTACCGGCCCCATGACCGGAACCCTCCATTTGTAGGATGGCCCGCCGTTTTGCGAACCCTCCACGCAGCCCGCAAGCCGCTCCGGGTCGCCCGTTTGGGCATAGCCGCCGGCGCGCAGGGCTCTCAGGTAGTCCTGAACCCCCGAGACTTCCGAGAAGAAGACGGCGCATGCGCCGATACCCTCGAAAATCACGATCTCGTCGCCTCGGGCGACGGTAACTTCTGCGCCAGTTTGTGAGTCAATGAGCTTCATGACGGACATCTCCTGTAGGTCTCTATCGACGATTGAAGATCTGTTCAAAAAACAGAGCGCCTCGCACCGGCTCCGCCTTCGGCGGCACGTACCGGCCATTGGGATGCAGTTTTACCGACAGGGCCTCGACCCAGGTCAGCATCGTGAAGACACACTCGTCAGGATCGTTCACGGGCAGACCCATCAGATCTGCACTGAAACCCATCGCCTCCGCGGCAAACGGCCAGGGAATGTCCGCGATGCCGCTCTCCCCAATGGTAGGATCAGCATCATAAATCCAGGTCCACGTGTCTCCGTCCAAGCCGTGACCAATCCCGAATCGCAGGCCGCCGAGCTTGAACAGAACACAGAGCCCGACCTCCATCCCGCGCTCGGTGAGAATCTCTATGACGAAATCGCACTCGCCTTCGGCGGCATTGCGCTTGAGCGCGAAACGGACGCCGTTCGCATACTCACCCCGGGCACCATCGTTAAGCAATTCCTCTGGAAAATCCAGATCGGCCTTGGCCTGCAGCAGGCCAAGATACCCCAGTATCGCCGAACGATCGGTCAGCGTGCTCAACCGAATAGCTGGTTTCCCTGCAGTCATCACCCACCTCCTTGTAAAATGCGGTACCGGCCGTGCCTTGCCGGCAAAGGACGCCCGCATAAACGCGGGGCTTGGCAATATGCCATATCGATGAGGCGATGTCAACGCCACCCGCCACCCCAAGTTTTAAAAACAGGGAGACAGACGTCTCCCTGCACGTACCGTATTATGCCGCAGCGGTTAGCAGGCGACGGTCTTCGGACACGCCGCCCCGTACGTGATCTGCGGGCACACATTCGTGCCCGGGCATCCGATGGTAGGGGCACCGGCGCCACCGTACAACCCGACGAGCGACATCTCGAGCAACACGCGAATATTCTCCAGATTCAGCGCGAGCCTCGTACGGACTTTCTTCACGGCTCTCCTTGCTGCCAGAGGCTGCTAGAAGGCCGTGCCGGCCGTGCATCCAAGGGTCGCCACGATGATCGGGCACCCATTGGTGCCGGTCGTGCCGGCCCCACCCCCGCCGCCGATATTGGCGAGCTCTCCGTTGCCGAGGATGCGGAGCCTCTCACGGCTGACTGCCAAGCGCCCTTTTCCAAGTCGGTCCTGTCTCTTCATGTTTCCCTCACTCTCTCATGCCCACCATTGGGCACACCAAACCTACTCTGCGCCCGCTCGGGTGTCAATATTGTCCGTGCTCCTTGCCCGAAATGGAGTCGGGCGAGGGGCGTCAAGATGTTTTGACCGTCGCTTCCCGGATGAAGGCCAGCACTTTCCGGTTCTTGAGCGTGGCCCGCAGGTAGTCCTCTCCGTCCTCGGAACGGATGCGCGCCTGGGTATCGGGATCGTCGGCGTAGAGGTTGAGAAGCTTGAGCTGCTCGTCGAGCATTTCCTGATCGGTCGGTTCAAGGTTTTCGCGTTTGGCGATCTCCCGCATAATGACCATCGATTTGACGCGCTGGACGGCTTGCGGCGCGAATTCCAGCCGCAACTGATCGGGAGTTTTCTTGATGCTTTTCAGGTAGTCGCCGAACTCTCCGCCCTGACCGGCGATCGAGTGCTCCAGTTCGTGAAGCATTTTTTTTGTCTCATTGGTGATGAGCAGGTCGGGCAGTTCGGCCAGCTCGGACTTCTTGATGAGTTCTTCGATGGCGGCGATCTCCTGGCGCTGCGTTTCCTTGGTTCGGGCCTCTTCCTCCAGATTTTTACGGAGGAGCGTTCTGAGCGCGCCGACCGATTCTTGGCCGAGACGCTTGGCAAAATCATCATCCACCTCGGGATGGTCGACGTGGTGGAGGCCTTTCAGGTCAACCGTGAACTCGACATCCTTGCCAGCCAAGTTCTTGTTGAAGTGATCTTTGGGAAAGGTCAGCGTGAAGACCTTCCTTTCCCCCTTCTTCATGCCGAGTAGTTGCTCATTAAGGCCAGGCACATAATAGGGCTCGTCCAGATAGACCCCGTGGCTTTTTGTCACACCGCCTTCAACCGCCACGTGATCGATGGCCATGGCCATGTCGACCGTCGCCTTGTCGCCCTTTCGGACTTCACGTTCGACTTCACGTTCGACGCTCTGCATCTTCCGCAGTTCGCCGACGACGCGGTCGATCTCCTCATCTGCGACGGCAACGTCTTTCGGTTCGACCCGGATCGCCGCATAGTCGGCGAGCTTTTTGACTTCCGGCAAAAGCGAAAAAAGCGCGGTGAAAATCACCTCGTTGCCGGGAGCCGCCTTCTCAACGCTGATCGACGGCTCGCCGACCGTGTCGAAGTTCTCGTTTTTAACGATCTCCATCAGGGATTTCCGCACGAGACCCGGCAGCGCCTCTTCAAGGATCGCCATCTCGCCCACGCGCTTGGCGACGATTTCGTAGGATGCTTTGCCCGGGCGGAAGCCCTCGATTTTGACCTTTTGGGAGATTTCACCCGCCGCGCGCTCCATGGCCGGCTTGAGTTCGCCCGGATCGACCGTCACGCGAACTTCTTTTTGGCTCTTGGCGAGGTCTTTGACGTCGTAATGCATAAGGTGAAAGGGAATGGATGTCCCGCGTAGTGTGGCCCGAAAATCCCCAGGCGTCAAGGTCGTGCTACGATAGCCCGGTATGGGCTGGATGCCGCGTGTGAGACGGATAGTGCCTTGGACGGTCTTGGTCGGATTCGCGGCTCTGGTGCGCCTGCCGCTGCTGTTTGAGTTGGGCACGCTTTGGAATGACGAAGCTTTCTCTCGGCATTTCGCGCGGTTGTCTCTCGGGAAGGCGCTTGGGTACATGACAATGGACGTGCACCCGCCGTTGCATCTGATCGTGCTTCATTTTTGGATCGAGCTGTTCGGTGCCACAGCCATATCGATGCGGGCGATGTCGTTCTGCTTTGCGCTGGTGGGAATCGCCCTGTTCCTGAGACTGGCCCGTATGCTCCTTGGAAAGCGGGTTGCGGTTCTGGCAGGCCTTTTCGTTACGGTCAGCCCGATCATGGTGTATTACGGCGTTGACGCGCGCATGTATGCCATGCTCTTTTGCCTGGCCTGCGCGTCGGGATGGTTGTTTTGGCGCGTCGTTCAAGGCGATGAGCGCGCATGCAATTGGTGGATGTGGGTTTCGCTTGCGCTCGTAATGACGCATGTGACGGGCGTATTGGTGCTGACGGGACAGGTACTCTTTTTACTGGTTTCATCCGAACGGCGCCCGTTGTTCTGGAAACTCCTCTGGCGCTTTGCCCTGATCGCCGCCGTGTTTTGTTTGTGGTTCATTCCGGCCGCCGCGTATCGCCTGGCGTCGATCGGCAAGGAATGGCAGTTCCGATCCGGACAGGAAGACGTCCATGCCACGCTTTCACTGGCCTATTGGGTGTTTCTCGGCGTGGGAAATTTCCAACGCACCCTCGCCTTCGTCGTGATCGCGTTGCTGGGGCTGGCGGGGCTGCTGAACCGATCGAAAGGTTTTCCATATGCCCGCCTTCAACCAGAAGCCGCCTTTCTGGGCTGTTGGTTTTTGGCCGCGTTCGCGCCGTTCCTTGTCTTTCCGAACGTCTCTCCGCGCTATCTGGTGGCGGCCATCCCGCCGTTTTTCCTGCTGCTCGCCCGCGGGTTCCTGAAGATTGGTAATGGCAAGCTTCGGCACCTGCTGCTCGGCTGCGGGCTCGTTTGTCTGTTCGCGGCTTCGGGGCTTCTTGCCCAATATTCCGGCCGCCCTTACAGCTGGGATACGTCCGCGCAGTGGATCTTGGACCATCGCCAAACGGGTGATCGGGTGGTGTTCGCGTGGTATGCCGACGCGCATATTTTCGAATCGCTGGACGATTCCGCGCAAGCCGCTCTTGGGAAAGAGGCGCGTGGACTCTATCCATTCGACGACAAACTGGATGAAGACGGCCGCTACGCAGCCCACGCCGGAACGCTGGCCATCACACGCACCGATCTCGATCGTTACGCGCCGTTGCTGCAAGATGCTCAGCGAGTTTTCTTTGTCCCAAATTTCTACATGGTATTGGAAGGCGGACGCGCCGATCTGGCCATCGCCGGGTGGCTGAACGCGCATGGCTGGTTCCTGGCCGATCAATTGCCGGCCTCCGGTCGTACGCCCGGCGTGTGGCTGCTTGTCCGAAAAGAAAATTGACCCGGAGGGTCAGGCGGTGAAAAAAGCCAATTGATTGATCGGTGCCGGCACGTAATACGCCGGCAACCGACGCGTGAGGTTTTCGGCGAGAGCACCAGTCGCTTCGATGCGCTCTTCATCGGGAGCAGAACCATCCTTGCCTGGCAGGTGTGCCATAAGATGCGTTGTCCAGCTCACAACAATGATGCGTTTGAGATGGCGGGTGAGGCTGCAGCCGAAGGTGTTATCGAGGGGGCGCGTTAATCGCCGCGTCCCGATCGCTTCTTTGATCAGGCGCAGCATGCATGGTTCATCTCCGGACCGCTGGTCGGCAAAGCGCTGATAGTCCTCCGTTTCGAATAGCTGCACGAGCGCGCCCCCGCTTACCTTTCGGTATAGCTGGCGATGCTCATCGCGCGACCTGCCCTGAGCCCGCTCGCAATTTTCATAGATAAGCTCAGGAACAAGTACACCTGTTGCGTGCACACACATTTCTACGAATGATCTTGTTGGGTGGGGCCGAAGCTCGCGAGCCTCCGCGTTCATGAGGTGGCTCGTGACAGGATGGGTATCCTCCCAATCCCGGGTAGATTTCAGTTGCCCAGGATCCATGAGTCGATAGGTATCCGCATGACGGAAACGTCTCTGAAAGAACTCGAGCCTGTGCAGGGCGGCATCCAGCTGCTCCGATCGAGCACCTAGCGAAAGTAGGCGGTCTTCCAGCGCCAACCAATCCGGAAAATGACTCATGATACCTCCAAGGTTCGATGCCGTGTTTATAGAAGAAAATCCATCCAGCGTCAAGCCCGTATCGCCGCAGCTTTGAAAGAAAAATCCCGGCCGGAGCCGGGATTTTCTCTGCGGCGCTCAGCGCATCAGGAACGGGATGAGCAGCAGGGCGACGATGTTGATGATCTTGATCATCGGGTTGATCGCCGGACCGGCCGTGTCCTTGTAGGGGTCGCCGACCGTGTCGCCGGTCACCGCGGCTTGGTGGGCGAAGGAGCCCTTGC
>CAZHHN010000017.1:0-22579 GCA_964532415.1 uncultured Gammaproteobacteria bacterium | reverse complement strand
TGAGAGGTCTAACGGTTTTCGAGACCGTCGCCTTCAACCACTCAGCCATCTCTCCGCGTCGCTTTCCGCCCACGCTGACGTTCAGACAGGCTGAGCCTGTCCTCACTCGCACGCCGCCGCTTCGCTTGCCCGCACCATTCGGCCTTCGCGCCGTGCCCTCAGTACCGACCTCGACCACCATGCATTGGGCATTTTCGATCCGAAATCGAGCAGCGGCACTTTAGCACGGAACGAACGGATCGTAAAGACCCGCTCTATACAAAACGCGCCGATAGAGCGCGGGCCAATGCTTCGCGCAAAAAGAAACTGCCTCGTGGCGAGGCAGGAAAAGAAGGGCGCGCAGGCGATTCAGGCGAGCAATTCCATCAGGAACCAATGGCCTTCGGCCAGGCCCCAGTAACACCAGGAACCCTCACGCTGAAACGCGTTCGTGACGCGCGCGAAGCCAGGGCCCGGGTCGTCGCCGCTCACGACCCAGCACTGCTGATCGTGAGAAATTTTGGCAACGTAGGCGATGGCTTCATTGAGCATCGACCAACTGTGCTGATAATCATACCGAAGGCGCAAGTCATCCTCGTGGCTTGTAGGATGAAGCCGTCGGGCCAAAGACGCGTGCTTGCCCGCACAGATGCACCAAATGCTGTCCGACCATTGTGCAAGGAGCATCGGATCAGTACGAGGTCCGCTCCATACAGGTTTATCCCGGTTGATCAGTTGAAACTCATGCCCACCCCGAGTCGTGTACGCGTAGGTGTCGTCGTCGAAGACAACCCACTGTTTGATCGGAGACGAGCACTCTCGAGACGCCACAACCTTGTGTGTTCCGGAGGAAAGATCCCACCTGATCAGGCGCATCTCCTCCAGTTCCTGCTGCATACTGTAGAGTTTCCCATTGTTTCCTACCGTCCATTCCCTGCCCGATTGAGTACGGGTGCTCAGGACGGGCGAGTTTCCGATGTAGAGTATCGAATTCGGAGTCCATTGACGGGCGTCCGGCTTCCAACGGACATCAATGATCGGCTGTCCGTCGCCGTGAATCCCGACGATCTGCGCGTTGGCGAAGTGCGCCTTCAGTTCGAACATGTGACCGCGCGCAGCGTTTTCCCAAGAGACAAAAACGCTCCATTTGTCGCAGTCATCCACGGAGCTCCAAGTTTGACAGAGCTTGCCATCGGGCAATACCCGAGCGTCTTCCAGGCGGGTCTTTCCCGGTAATCTCGGTCCGCGTTCGGACCGCAGCAGCAACCGATGTCCGTGCGGCCCCTGCGGCCGCCGACGAAACCGATCCACGTCCGCGCCGGTGGCTTTGGTGGCTCCGCCTGCCACCTCCGTCAGCAGTTGACCGATCTGTGTACAGGCAGCATTTCTTTCTCTCGCGTTCACGGTAATTCTCTCTCCGTTCCCACGGGGACGCAGATCGCGTCCTTAAAGGAACTGGCTTCCGGCCCCATGCCGAAAGGCCGCCCGCAGGCGGACCCGGCACTTTACGCTTTTTTCAGCGTTTCGTCAAGTTTCTTGGACCGCGCTTCCGCCATCGTCGAACTCGCCAGCGCGCACAGCAGCCAAAAGAGCATCGCCAGATCGTTTTTGAAGTAAGGGACATCGACCAAACCGTGCACGAGCAGCGTCACCATCGCCGAAGCCAATCCGACCGTCCAAAGATGTTTGTTCGGATCTTCGAAACAGGTGCCGCGGAGCGACGAGAAGAAGCGCCAGAGCAGCAGCAGGAAAACGAGCACGCCGGCGATACCGGTTTCGACCCAGAAGTTCAGGAGGATGTCGTGCGGGTACTGGAAGATCTCAATGTGGCGCGCCTTGTGATAGCGGTCGAAGACGATCGGATAGCCCGCGAGCCCGGCACCGAGCGCCGGCCGGTCTTTCAGCATGCTCCACGTCTCGGCCCACATCTCTTTGCGGACACGGCCGGACCAATCGTTCAGCGTCAGCTTTTCGATCGCGATCGTCCGCGTGGCCGGAATGATCAGGAGCGCGGCGGCGATGATGGCGCCCGCGACGATCGCCGGCAGCCGCGTTTTTTTGTGCATGAGCGCCATGAAGCCGATACCGGCCGCCATGCCGATCATCGCGCCTTCCGACTGGGCGAACGCCGCCGCTCCGATGCAGATCCAGGCCGCGGTGACCCAGAGCCAATGCTCGCACGGATAACGCTTGAGCGGCAGGCGGCGGAAGGCCTGCGCGGTGAAAAGAAGCGCGAGCGGCGCGAGGAACAGGCCGATGGCATTCGGGAAACCATAGAATGATGTCGAGCGGAATTCCGCCTGGGTCGCCGGCGGGATCGGCATGCCGTTGAAGGGCGGCGGAACCATCCAATGCGTCCAATGCTGAAGGATGGCCGGAAGGCCGACGAGCGTCGCCGCGCCGGCCAGGGCCCAGAGCGCGTCGTCCCGGTCCCTCTGCGTCCGAAGCAGATCGTTCGCCAGGATGAAAAACAGGATCGGCTCGACGAAGTAGGCTTTCCAGATGCCGGCCGCGGCCCGGAAATCCGGGGAGACGAAGAGCGAAACGGTCGCGACCGCCAGCCATGCCAGGAGAAAACAGCCCCACCCGCGGATGTCGATCAACCGCTTTTCCCGCCTGAGCATCCAGGTGAAAAAGAGGATCGCGAACATCAGCTCGAGCGCGGTGGTCGGCACTCCCGAGATCCGCAGGCGGATGAGATAGGCCGGCAGGAAGGCCAGGAACAGCAAGAAGGCCGCGCGCCGGTTTTTCCAAGCGAGCACGGCGTAGGCGACAAGGGCGATCCAGAGGGAAATCATGCGACGTCGGTCAACTGCTTCTTAATGAAATCGACGATAGCAAACACGGTGGCATTCTTGAGCGTCGGCAAACTTTCCGCAACCCACTTCGCAAATGCGTACAACTGCTGTTCGTCGACGCGGATCCACTTGCCGTTCACGTGCAGGAACGTCAGCAGCGCCGTCACGGCCACCCGCTTGTTCCCATTTTGGAACGGGTGGTTCTTGATCATGAGGTAAAAGAGAATCGCGGCTTTTTCCTCCAGCGCGGGATACAATTCTTGGCCATCGTACGTTGCGAACGGCGTCGTCAGGCAGGATTCCAGTTTTTCCGGATAGCGCGTTTCGAACGGCGGAATCGGCTCGCTCCAGGTCATCAGGCGCTGAGCCAATTCGTGCGCGAGGAAACGCGTCTCCTTCAGGTTCAACCTGCGGATCATATCATTCCGCGCCGAGCTTCCTCAGGGTCGGTCCGTATTCTTTCACGACGCGCTCCACGGCTTTCGCGATTTCCGCTTCGCGCACCGGTTCCGCCTGATCCATGGCGGGGAATTGCGCCGCCGGAACGACGTAACGCGTGCCTACCTTTTCGGCTTTAATCTCGCCAGTCTGGATTTTACGCCAAACATGCGTACGGCTGATGCGCAGGTATTTAGAGACCTCTGTGGGCGACAGGAAGGTTTTGGCCATAGGTAACAAATGTTACATTTAATGTAACAAATGTTACATTACGTGTCAAGGTCTCCCGATGATCTTGAAGCAGCCAACAGGAGACCGATCGTAAACCACACATGCAGGACGTACAAGGTCGAAAAGGTCTGATATTGGACCAGCATGCCACAGAGCGCCGCCAAGCAGGCCGAACGGATCGCGCTCCGCGTGCCGTCGCCTGTCCCGTCTTGTTCACGGGTGCAGACCCCTTCCCTGAAAACGCAGATGAGAAAGACAAGGAAAGCGAGTAATCCGGCGATGCCGGTTTCCGCAAGCAGCTCAAGGGTTTCGTTGTTGACGATCGGCCAGCCGGCTTCCGGAGCGGCATAGGGAAACGGAGAAACGGTCGGACCGTAGCCACCGAAACCGACGCCGATCCAGGGGTGCCGCCGCCAGGCATCGAGCGCGGAAGAGATCGTCTGCGCGCGGTCGTCGTAGGCGGCGCCGCCGAACAGATTGGTGACGTGACGGTAAAACGATTCCGAAACCGTCACGGCCGTCGGCGAGAAAAACCGCCCGAGCAGCAGCACGCCGATGCCCAGCGCCGCCAGCGCAATCGCGCCGCCCCGCACGATCAGCTTCGGATCGCGGAACCGCCGCCGCTCGATCCAGCCGAGCGTGACCGCGGTGACGCCGAAGCCCAGCCAGCCGCCGCGGGAAGACGTGAGAAAAATATCAATCAGCATCGCGCCAAGCAGCAGGGCCAGCGCCTTCGGATGTTTCGTCCCGCGCAGCAGCCAGGCGGCGCAAAGCGCGACCGGCAAGAGGAGGTAGTCGGCGAAGTAGAGCGGTTCGGCGGCGGTTGACTGGATGCGCGTGAAACCGAGCACGGCGCGGCTGTAGGTGTCGCGCAGTCCGGTCAGCCAGAGCGGCGCGCCGAGCATATCGCCCACGAATTGCCAGAGTCCGAAAATGGAAACGACCGCCGCCGAAACGAGAATCGCGTTCCGCGCGCTCGCCAGTTTTTTTCCGTCGGTAAAGACGTGCGGCAGCAGGAATGTCAGCGAAGCGGTGAAGAGCGTGAAGCCGAGCACGGCGATCGAACGCGGAAGGTTTTCGGTGTTCAGGAGCGAAAGCCCTGTGGCGGCGAAAAATCCGGCCAGCGCCAGAAAGGCCGGCCGCCGCCAAGCGATGGGGACGCGGCCGGACAGCCAAGCGAACAGGAACGCGCTCCATGCCAAGGCCAGCCCGACTTGGCTGGCGCGCACGTTCAGGCCGGACAGGCTGACGCCGCCGATCCGCTCGAACGGCAGCAGCGCGCCGACCGCGATCAGGAGGATGAGAGCAGCCTGAGCCATGCGCTGTGCATCTTCGCTTCGCTGAAACAGGCGGCGGCGCGGGCCTGTCCCGCTTCGCCCATGCGTTCCCGGCATTCGCGATCCCGCAGGAGCGCAAGCAGCGCATCCGCCATCGCCCGCTCGTCTTCCGGCGGCACCAGTCTTCCGGTTTCACCGTCGACGACGAGCTCCGGCAATCCGCCGACGCGGGTCGCCACGACCGGCACGCCGCAGTTCATCGCTTCGAGCGCCGCCACGCCGAACGATTCGCGCGAAGACGGGACGGCCAGCACGTCGAATTCGCCGCAGCGCTCACCCGCTCGCTCGATGTACCCGGGAAACTGCGTCTTGGTGCCGATGCCGAGCGCTTCCGCCTGCGCTTCGAGCGCCGCCCGTTCCGGCCCTTCGCCGACGATGCGGAGCGATGCTTCGGGAATCTCCCTGGAAACGAGCGCGAACGCGCGCAGAAGGAGCGCCGCGTTCTTTTCCCTGCTGAGCCGCGTCACGGCGCCGATGACCGGCTGTCCGCTGCGGCGTATGACATCGGCCGGCCGCTCCGCGGGCGTGACGCCCGGGGCGATCACTTCAATGCGGTTTCGGGGGATGCCGACGGCGGCCAGCGAGGTTGCCGCCGCTTCCGAAACCGTGACGATTCGCGCCCAGCCGGAGACGGCGGCATACAGGCGACGAAAAGGGTTTTGCAGCAGCGAACGGCCGATCGTCAGATGCTCCATCCAGATGACGCGCATACCGAACAGCCGGGCGGGCAGCGTGGCCAGCAGCTTGTCGGTCAGCGAAAGGCACACCAGCGCGCGCGCATTCCGCCGGAACCGGTACCAGACGAGCGTGCCGATGAGCAGCGGAAGGAAGAACGGCACGGTCAGCGGAAAGATCGCCGCCGATATGGCCGTGACCGGCTCGACGCCGCCCCAGAGCGGCAGCGCATCCCAACCCCGCGCCAGAAATGTCATCAGAAGCGCGCGCGAGGAAGAGACCAGCGAGACGGCATGTCCGGCGGCGGTCAAACCGTCCGCCGTCTGCTCGGTGTACCGCTCGCCGCCGCCCCGGGAGGATTCATAGGGGAAGGAGAAAAAAAGGATGCGCATGGCGCCACGGTACCGGTAAATCAGCGCCATTTCAAGAAAAAACCGTTCCGTTCAGGAGCGGTTCGGCCGCTGCGGTAGGCAGCCGCAGAGCAACATAGGATCATAGGGAACGCGGGGCGAGAAATGGCTGAGCAGATCCATGATATCTCCGCCGTGCCACCAGGCGTCGATGGCCACCAAGTCTTTCGGATGCGCCTGCACGTGACGGGTGTCGGATATGCGCCCTTCCGGCTCCGTCGTGGCATTGTGTTCGTCGATCAGGCTGTTCAAGACCCGATGCAACAGCGAGAGCCGTTCCCTGGGCAGGAGCGTGTCATCTTCGCACAGCTGCCTGAAGTTTTTCTCGCGCTTGGCGCGCTGGTCTGTCAGTTTCGTGAACGTCGCATCCGGGGATGTTGCTGGCATCTGGTCCTCCGAAACGGAGAGTGACAGATCCGAACTCCCGGGTCAAGCTTCCGTTCGAAAGGAAAGCGGCCGCCCGCGTCCGAGAAGCTGCCGGAGCGTCTCCGGGGTGACGGCGCGCAGGAAAACGGCCAGCCCGGCATAGGCCGCCACGCCGAACGCCACCTTCATGAGAACCGGCATGTCCGGCAGCAGGCGAATCAGCACCCCCATGGCGGCGGCGGCAATGCCGGCGCGCAGGAAGACGCCGAAGCGCGGAACGAAGCCGGTGGCGCGGTGCACGACGGTGAAGGTGGCGAGCGCGATGAAGACCTCCGAGACGACCGTCACCCAGGCGGCCAACGTCGGTCCGTATTTTGGAACCAGAATGACGTAGAGAAGCGTGGCCAACACGGCATCGACGGCATAGCCCCAGATCATGGCTTTCTGCTTCTGCACGGCGATGACGGCGTGCCCGAACATCGAGCCGAAAAAGACGGCGGCAGCGGCCACGATCAGGATTTTCAGCAGCGATCCCGAAGCGAGGAACTCATGCCCGAAGAGCTGCATGAGCGGCGTACCGACCGCCAGCGCGCCCGCCACGAACGGCATCGCCAGCACCGCCATGAAATCGAAGGCACGCTGCAGGATGCGCCTGAATTCGGGCATCGAACCCTCGTCGCGCGCCCTGACCAGCAGCGGCAGGACCAGCCCCATGAACATGATCGGAATGACGGTCAGGACATCGATAATCTTGTAGGCCGCGCCGTAGACGCCGACTTCCGCCTGGCTGCGCGTGAGCGACAGCACGATGACGTCGCCTTTCAGATAGATGAGATTGAACGTGATCGAAAGCGCGATCGGCCAGGAGTGCCCGGCGATCTTTTTCCAGACGGGTCCATCGCAACGCCAGGACAGCGAGACGAGTTTGCGCACCAGCAGCCAGTTCCAAAATGCCGTGAGCGCGTTCCCGAGCGAGAGCGCCGCGAACATCCAGCCGAGGCCGAGGTCGTAACGCGCGACCAGCCAGACGCCGAGCAAAAGGCCGAAGCGGCCGAGAACTTCGGCCGCCGCCGCCCGCGCCATGCGCAGCTCTTTCTGCAGCACGCTTGTCAGCACCTGGTTGACGGCCAGGAAGAAAAAAGAGAACGCCGCCACGCGGACGCCGGCCTTGATATCCGGACCATACGGCAGCAACAGCACGATCAGCGGCGCCAGCCCGAAAAAAACCGCCGCCGAGACGATCCGCAGCGTGAAGATGTTCGAGGCGATCCGGTCGCGGTCCGCGCCCGTTTCGGAGAGCATCGCCACCGTCGTGAGCGACAGCCCGAAGTCGACCAGGATGCCGAAGAACTGGAGGAAGCTCGTCACGGTCGTGAACGCGCCGTAGCCGGTGGCGCCGAGCTCGTGCGTCATGACGGACAGCGTCGCTACGCCCAAGAGCGTGCCGACGGTCCGTCCGACGACTTGGATCAGGGTGTTTTTTGCGATGCGGGAGGTGCGCGACATGGCAAAAACAGGGTAGCAGACCCTCGGATCGGCGCCAGAGTCGCCGCTGCGCTCCGTTTGACCGAAGGTCGAAAATTTGCTATGATTTCCCGGATAAAGGGCTCAATCACCGATCATATCCATGTCGACCGTCAAAGAAAGAAAAACGGATGCGATGAATCGGCGGCGCGTCCTTTCGCGAGCCGGAAGCTGGGCGTCCGCCGCCCTCTTTTTGATCGGCATCGCCTTCGGTTGTCTCGCGATGGGCGCTCGCGGCGTACAGGCGGCCGATTACGCGACCTATCGCGGGACGATCGTCGGTTCCGCGCCGATCATCACGGCCGCGCCCGGCGAAACTAAAACCGTGGAATTGAGGTTGAAGAATACCGGCAGAGCTGCATGGAGCAACGGCGGCAGGTCCTATGTGTCCGCCTATACCATCCAGCCGCGCTATCACGCCAGCCCGTTCCGTTCGGCCGATTGGAATTCGTCCAGCCAGACGCCCCGTCTGCTTGAAACGTCGGTGCCTCCGGGCGCGACCGGCACGATCCGCCTGACCGTCACCGCGCCGAAAATACCCGGCACCTATAAGGACACGCTGCAGGCCGCGGCCGAAAACACCTCGTGGATTTGGGGCGCGTGGACACCCCTCACGGTGAACGTGGTCGGATCGGCCGTGACGCCGTCCGTAACGCTCACTGCGGCGCCGCAGCCCGTTCCCATGCCGCCGGCACCGGCCGCTGCGGCAGTTGAAGCGGCGGCGACGCCCGCTCAACCCGCCGCGTCGTTGGTGTACCGCAGCGCCGACCGGATCGAGGCGCCGGGCGGGGCGTCGATGACGATGCGCGTCACCTATCACAACAACGGCACGGCGCCCTGGAAGAAGGTCGGTCTGCACGTCGTCGCCTTCAAAGCGCCACCGGGCGGGGACGAAGCGCTCGACGATTCCGCCTGGGCTTCGTCCGATATCCCGGTCAGCGTGGATCGCTACGTGCCGGGCGGGCAGTCGACCGACTTGTATTTCACGTTCTCGACGCCCCGCAAGCAGGGCGAGTACCGACTGACCTTCGACCTGATCGCCGACGGGGGAGAGCTCACCGATGCCCCGCTCGAGTTGCCGATCAAAGTCATGTCCGACGCCACGGCCGTAGCGCCGCCGGAAACGCCGTCCGGATCCCAGGTCCCGCCTCCCACGGTAACGGTGGGCGAACCTGCGGTGCGTGTCGGGTTGTACACGACCGCGACGTTTGAAACGGTTTCGTTCAACGGCGCCTATGCGGTGCGCGATGCGAACGGCGCTTCGCTGGCCTCGTTTGCTTCGGGTGCGCAGACCCAATTCTGGTACGACCTGCCGGCGCATCTCTACCGCTTTACCGATGGCGTCACGACGGCCGCCTCGGCGCTGCCGATCCGTTTCGTGCCGGCGAACGCAGGAGAAATCTTCACGCTCTGGTCGCACGACGACACGGCAGCCTGGAACGCCTCCGTGCACTACAACCAGTTCCGGGGCGTGCTCGAACTTCGTAAGAACGATCGGAACGACTACGTCTGGGTGATCAACGAGCTGCCGATGGAGCAATACCTCAAAGGCATGAAGGAGACCTCCGCGGCTTCGCCCGCCGAATATCAGAAAGCCATGGCGGTTGCCGCACGCTCCTATGCCAACTGGCATTATGCGCATCCAGGCAAGCACTGGCATTTCACCGTCGACGCGACGTACGATCAGGTCTACAAAGGTTATGTCGCCGAGACGCAAAATCCGGTCCTGTCGGCGGCGGTCGACGCGACCCGCGGACAGGTCGTGACCTATGCCGGCGAGCCGGTCGTCACGCCGTATTACAGCTCGAGCGACGGCCGCACGCGCGCTTGGACCGAGGTCTGGGGCGGGACGACCAAGCCATGGCTCGTATCCGTTCCGGCGCCGTTCGACGCGGCCGCGCACCGTCCGCTCTTCGGTCACGGCGTCGGCCTTTCTGCCTGGGACTCCATCGATCGGGCCAATGCCGGAGCGACCTACGACACGATTCTCCGGTACTACTACACCGGCACCGCTTTGACGAAACTGTATTGAGCCCATGCGCTCTTCCTGGCTTGCCGCTGCATTGATCGTGCTCTTCGCCGCGCCGCTTTCGGCCGCCGCGGCCGTGCGCCCGTACGCCACGAGCGGGGTCCGGGGCGACACGAGCGTCGCCATTGAAGCCGGCCATACCGCCCAGATCGTGTTGAAGTTCAAAAACACCGGTGCCCATGTCTGGAAAAGTGCGGGCAGGAGTTACGTTTCGGTGTATGCCACGGGTCCGTATAAGCGGAAAAGCGCCTTCCGCGACGCATCTTGGCCGGACGCCTACCAGGCGGCACGGCTGAGCGCGACCGTCGTCAGGCCGGGTCAGACCGGCAGCGTCACGCTTTCCCTTCACGCCCCCGCGGCCATCGGCACCTATCATGAGCAGTTCCAACTGGCGGTCGAGGACACTGCCTGGATCTACGGCGGCGTCGCGCGCCTGACGATCGACGTCGTGCCGGAAAAGCTCGCGTCGGATGCGCCGGTGAACGCCAAGGAATATGCGGTGATGGATGCCGATACGGGAGAACTGCTTGCCTCGCAGCGCCCGGACGAGGTCCGCAGCATCGCTTCGATGACCAAGCTGATGACGGTCATGGTCGCGCACGAAGCCGGCCTCGACCCGGACGTGACGGTCGAGCTGGCACGCGACGATGAGGTCGGCGGAGGACGCCTGCGCGTGGCCTACGGCACCCGGCTGACTGCGCATGAGCTGGTCGCCAGCGCCATCATCGGTTCGGCCAACAACGCCGCGCATGCGTTGGCGCGCGCCACCGGCCTGTTGCCGAACGAATTCGTGGCGCGGATGAACGCCAAAGCCGCCGTGCTCGGATTGGCCCACACGAGTTTTGCCGATCCGACCGGCATCGAAGTGCCGAACCTCTCGACGGCGCGAGAGGTCGCGCTGATGGCCAAGGCCGCCTTCGCAGATCCCTGGATCGCCGGGTTTGCCGGCCAGCCGACCTACGACGTTCAGACGTCCGCCGGCGTCCACCCGATCAAGAACACCAACAAGCTCCTGAATGACGGCTCCATTCAGGTCATCGCCGGCAAGACCGGCTTCATCAACGAAGCGGGCTATACGCTTGTCACGCGGGTGCGCCGCGAAGGCCGGCACGACCTGATCGTGGCGGTCATGGGCTGCGACACCGTCAATCAGCCTTTCCGCGATGCGCGCACCCTGGCCGAGAAGGCCTGGGGCAGCGGCAACGCCCTGGCCGTGTCACGGTAAAAACACGATCTTCCTTTGCCGAAAATCGGGAGGTTTACCCCAGCCCCTGCCGCTGCATGTCGTTTTCGGCCGCCGCCGCCTGTTCCGGCGTCGCCGTACGCATGATGTCGCGCGCCTCGCGCTTGCGGTCGAGCGCGGCGATTTCCAGGATGCGCTGCCGCACCTGATGCGGCCCCGGCACCTGATCGAAAATGAAAAGCTCCTCGGTCGCGGCCGTCTGGATCGTGACTTTTCCGTAATTCAGCAGCGTCGGGATGATCCCCTTGATTTCGGAATGCACGTCCTGGACGCGCGTCAGGTCGAGTTCGGCGACCGAACGTCCGAATAACCCTTTCTGCACGACGTCGATCACGCGGTCGTTGGTGACGATATCGATGTCGAGATAGTAGTCGGTGAATTCGCTGAAGTAGAACACCCAGATGCCGAGATAATACGTGGCGATCAACAGTTTGAGACCGACGTCGGCCAGCGGATTGGGGAGGAGGATCGGGCCGTTGTTCAGCAGCACCATCCGGGCCGCGAACGGCAGGCAGGCCAAGAGCAGGAACATGAAGGTCGGCGCGACGAAAACGATCGGATGGCGGCGCAGCGAGAATTCGACCTTCTCGCCGGGATGCTGGGTGAACAGCTGATGGATCGACATATTTTTTTAAAAACCGAAGGTCGGCACCGGAAGCAGGGGCGCGGCGGCCGTCCAGGCGGTATTTTCCATCGCATGCCAGGCCAGGAAGAGGATCAGGCAGGCTCCGCTGATGAAGATCAGCGTGGCGCCGAAGCCGAAGGCATTGCGGGCGCCGAAGCGCGCAAGGAGGACGATATTGAAGATCGCGAAGAACAGGAAAAATGCCAGGAAGACGCCGAAGGCGATGAGCAGAATGTAGGGCGGCAGGGCGATCATGGGAGAGGAAGCTTGTCCGGAACCGTCAGCCCGAGGTGGATGTAGGCGGCCTCGGTCGCCATCCGTCCGCGCGGCGTGCGGTGCAGGAGGCCGAGCTGAATGAGGTACGGCTCGTAGATCGTTTCGATTGTTTCCATTTCTTCCGAGGTGGCGGCGGCAAGCGCGTTCAGGCCGACCGGCCCGCCCGCGAACTTCGACACGACCGTTTCCAGGATGCGGCGGTCGACCTGATCGAGGCCGACGGCGTCGATTTCGAGCATGGCCAGCGCGCGGTCGACGATCTCCACGCCGATCGTACCATCTCCATGGACGTCGGCGTAGTCCCGCACGCGCTTGAGCAGGCGGTTGGCGACGCGTGGCGTGCGGCGCGCGCGTTCGGCGATGCGAGCGGCGGCGTCGGGCCGGATGGCGCAGCCGAGCACGGCGGCGCTCCGTTCGACGATCTGCCGCAGATCGTCCGGCTCGTAAAAGTCGAGGTGATAGGTGACGCCGAAGCGGTCACGCAGCGGCGCGGTCAGCAGCGAGAGCCGCGTGGTCGCCCCGATCATCGTGAAATGCGGGAGATCCATGCGGAGCGTGCGGGCCGACGGACCTTTGCCGATGACGAGGTCGAGCGCGTAATCCTCCATGGCGGGGTAGAGGACTTCCTCGATCAGCTTGTTGAGCCGGTGGATTTCGTCGACAAAAAGGATTTCTCCCTCTTCGAGGTTCGTGAGGATGGCGGCCAGGTCGCCGACGCGCTCCAGCGCCGGGCCGGAGGTCGTCTTGATGCTTACGCCCATTTCGCGTGCGATGATGTGGGCCAGCGTCGTTTTGCCGAGGCCGGGATTGCCGTAGAGCAGCGTGTGTTCGATCGGCTCGCCGCGCTTCTGGGCCGCGCCGAGGAAGACGGCCAGGTGATCCTTGAGTTTTTGCTGGCCGACGAACTCCGCCAGACGTTTCGGCCGCAGACGGGCATCAAAAGCCGTCTCGGCCGGCTGGACATCCGGCGCGACCTCACGTTCCTGGGCGGAGACGGCGGTTTCTTCCATAATGCCTTCATCGTAGGGGAAAAACGGCGAACGGAGCAAGTTGGTTCGGCCTCACAAAAAGAGCAGGAATGCTCCTGCTTGTCCGATTGAGCGGACCGTGCCTCACAATGGTTCGGAAAGTCCCGCTTCTGATTCGGGCGGCGGCGGAGCGTTCAGCCGGCTCTCCGCTCCGGGACCGGCGGCGAGGCGGCCCTGCGCTTCCGGCGAGAGGCGCACGGCGATGATCTCGGCTCCGGCCGGTGATCTGTGAATGACCTGTTGCGAGACAATGATCGGCGTCAGCATTCTTCGTTCCTTTCGGGTGATGAGGGGAGTAAAAACGAAAAAGACACCCGCGTCAAGCGGGCGCCCTTTTGGTGCCCGGGGTGGGAGTTGAACCCACAATCTCTTGCGAGCCGGGGATTTTAAGTCCCCTGCGTATGCCAGTTCCGCCACCCGGGCGCGATAGCAGTCTAATGAGTTTTGCGCGGCCGCGCAAAACGGCATGTCCCATATCGTCAGGCGGCCAGGCGCATCTCCTCAGGAACGATCTTTCCGTTCCAACTCCGCATGTCGGTTTCGGTCTTCACGACGCGCAGATCGCCCGCCGCGAGTTTTTCCTTCGCAGCTTCGCCGGCCAGGAATGCCTGGAGCTGCGCGTCGATGTTCCGCCGGGCCGCTTCGGTGCGCGCGGCGTCTTCATAGATCGGATAATCAATCTGCAGGATGATCGGCTTCTCGGAGAGATCGACGTTACTGTGGGCTCCCATGACCGTCAGGGCAATGTCGGCGTTGCCGGCGATGTCCGGATTCATGGCCGAGAGGCGGAAATAGGCATTGCGCTCCGGCACCCAGGCGCGGTAGGCGTCGCCGACGTAGATGCCATAGCCGGCATGGCCCGCATCGCCGTATTCAACGCCGTTTTTCTCGTTGACTTCCAGCATCGGTTCGAGCGCTTCGTCCTGCGGGTGCACGTCGACGCGCCGCAGGTGATCGGTGGACGTGTCAATCGCCAGCACGTGGACGTTGATGCCGGGGTAGCCGGCTTCAAGCGAAAGTTTCAGTTCGCCGAAGAACGCTTTTTGCGCCTCGGTATCGTTCTTGAAAGCGGCACAGCCGAGATGCGCCCCTTCGCGGCACTCGTGCGGAGTCAGGTAGACTTCCACCGTTTTGCGCTCCTGTAGAGCGCCCTCGATCATTTTGCCGTAGAGTTGTCCGAACTTCCCGGCGTCGATCTTTCCGCCGCCCGAAGCGTAGACCTCGGCCTCGCCCGGCAGCAGGCCGTACGCTTCTTCCACGCCGAAAGCGCGTTCATCCATGCAGGTGGAGATGATCGTGAGGCGTTCATACCGGCGCTCGGTTCGCGCCTCGGCCTCGGCGGCATGGCGCCCGGCCAGCGTCCGATTGCGTTCGATCAGGTCGGTGGACTCCCTTTCGAAAAATGCGCGCTTGGCTTCGGGCTTTTCAGCCGGGCGTTCATGCGTGTGCGTCATATGCGTGACAGGCTAACAAAAAAACGCCGCGATGGTCAATCAACGGCGCTTCGCTTTCGGCGTCTTCAGCCACCGCATCAGCTCTTTCAGCGGTCGCGTGTTCAGCACGTCTTTCTTTTCGGCCCAGCCGCGCCGGGCGATGGCGATGCCGAGATCGAGATAGTCCAGGTGCGAAGGCCGGTGCGCGTCGGTGTCGATCACCAATTTCACGCCGAGTTGGACCGCCATGCGCACGTGCTCGTCGCGCAGGTCGCTGCGCTCCGGATAGGCATCGATCTCCATGGCGGTGCCGGTCGCTTTGGCAGCTTGCAGGATTTCGCGCATGTCGATCTCGTAGGGGGGCCGCTTGCCGATCAATCGACCGGTCGGGTGGAAGATGCAGTCGACATGCGGGTTTTTCATCGCGGCGATCAGCCGGCGCGTCTGTTCGGCGGATGAAAGCCGGAAATGCGAATGGATCGATCCGCCGACAAAATCGAGCGAGGCCAGCGCGTCGTCGGACAAATCCATGCGCCCTTCTTTCAAAATGTCGCATTCGCTGCCTTTCAGCACGCGGAAACCGCGCAGCTTCCGGTTGAGCGCATCGATCTCCCGGCCCTGCGCGGCCAACTTCTTTTCATCCAGGCCGCCGGTCATCGCCAACGCCTTGGTGTGATCGGTGACGGCGATATACTCGCGTCCGAGTTTTTTCGCGGCTGCGGCCATCGCCCCGATCGTCGCTTCGCCGTCGGTCCAGGAGGTCTGCACCTGCAGATCGCCGCGCACCGAACCGTAGGGGATGAGATCGGGCAGCTTTCCGGACTTGGCGGCTTCGATTTCGCCTTCATTCGTGCGCAGTTCCGGTTCGATATAGGCAAGCCCGAGCTTCGCGTAGACGTCCGCTTCGGTACGGGCGGCGATGCGCAGGCGCCCGCGCCAGAGGCCGTACTCGTTCAATTTCAAGCCTTTCTTGATGGCGATCTGACGCACGGCGACGTTATGGTCTTTCGAGCCGGTGAAATACTGGAGCGCCGCGCCGTAGGCCGCGTCTTCGACGACGCGCACGTCGGCCCGCATGCCGTTCCTGAGGCGCACGTTCATTTTGGTCGGGCCGCGCGCAGCGACGCTTTGGATCTCCGGCAGCCCGGAGAAGGCTTCCATGGCCGCGCGCGGCCTCGGTGCCGTCACCAGAAAATCCAAGTCGCCGATCGTTTCCTGGCGGCGGCGCACCGAACCGGCCACGACCGCCTGTTTTACGCCGGGCACCGCGCGCATGGCCTGCTCGATGCGCGTCGCGAGCGGCAGCGCGTGGCCGAGGAGCTGGCGATTTCCCTCCGCCTTCAAAAAGCCGATGCCTTGTCGGATGTGTTCCGCCGTCTTATCGCCCAAGCCGGGCAGGCCTTTCAATTTTCCGTTCTTGGCGGCGCGTTCCAGGTCGCCGACCGACTTCACGCCGAGCGCGTGATAGAGCCGCAGCGCGGTTTTCGGGCCGACATGCCCGATGCGCGTCAGCCCCATCACATCGATCGGTATTTTCTTGCGCAGCTTTTCGTGTTCGGAAAAACGGCCGGTTTCAAGCAGCGAAGCGATGTGCGCGGCGATGCCCGGACCCACGCCCGGAATCTCGCGCAAGCCTTTCCCGCCCTTTTCTTTATACAGCGCGGCGACGCTCTGGCCGAACGAAGCGACTTCGTCGGCGGCGCGGGCATAGGCGCGCGGCTTGAACGGGATGTCCTGCATCTCGTAGAGCAGCCCGGTCTCCTGCAGGTGCGCGGCGATTTCGTCGTTGCGCATTGACTTCATGCCGCAAGTATAGATGGAAGCCTTCCCGTCAGTGCAGAGTCAGATCGGCCCCGGTCGTTTCGTTGCATGATACGCCATGCTGGCCGAAAGCGACGCGCCCGTGATGCACGAGAGCGACGCGAGGCAGATCAGACACCAGGCGTGGATGACGAATTCCTCGAGCGCGCTCAAATAGACCGAAAACGCGACGCCGAGCACGCCCGCCGCGACCAGGATTTTCCCGAGTGCCAGGTCTTTCGTTTTTCGGAATTGGATGGCGACAGCCAGCATCATCACATACCCGATCACGCCGATCGCCGCCACCGGCACGCCGGCGATCTCCCCGTAGGGGCCGTGATTGACGAGGTCGCAGTTGAAGGTCGCGTTGACGTTGCAGGCGCTTTCTCCCAGCGGGGCGTAATGTTGTTTGAGGGCGTAGATCGAGACCAGCAGCCCGGCGACGGTGAAAACCAGCAGGAACGGATGCGCGTATCTGCGGATCATACGGAAAAGGCGGCCCCGTCTTTACGGAAGCGGGCAGCCGACCTTGTCTGCCAGAGCTTTCGGCTGCTGTTCGCCGGTCACGCGCGTACCGTCGGGAAAGACCCAGGTCGGATAGGACGCGATCTTGTTGTCGATGCAGACTTGCGTCTGCTGGCTGTTGTCGCCGGGCACGGCGCACTCCACGTAGTCGACGTATTTCATGGACGCGCCGAAGATGCGTTTCTGCTCGGCGCAGTGCGGGCACCACGAGGCGCCGTAGAACTTCACGCCTTTTTGCGTGAGGCACTGGGCGAGCTTGTCGTACTGGCCCGGGGTCGAACCCTGTTTCCTGTTCAGGTAGACGAGCGCGCCGACGACCAGGACGATGGCGGCGAGCGTGACGATCAGGGAAGTGTATTTCTTCATAGACAGGTGGATATTTCACCCAACGTAACACGGATATGCGGAATAAGAAAGCTCCGCGTTGCGGGCAGACAGGGCTTTTGCCGGTCCGTTGACAGCCCGCAACCCGGTTGGTAGCATTGGCGCTGTCAGAGAAATGCGGTAATAGCTCAGTTGGTAGAGCGTCTCCTTGCCAAGGAGAAGGTCGCCAGTTCGAATCTGGTTTACCGCTCCATGCGAAAGCCCCGGCATGACCGGGGCTTTTTGCGTTGATGATGCCGCTCTACCAACTGCAAGGAAGAGCGCCCCGCGACGCGGGGAGGTCGCCAGTTCGAATCTGGTTTACCGCTCCATGCGAAACCCTCGGATTGAAGCCGGGGGTTTTGGCGTTTCAGACCTCTTCTTCCGCATCGAGCGGGCGGAGTGTCATCGCCAGGCGCTGCAGCCGCTGATGCCGCAGATAGGCCCAGAGCCCGACGAGAACGACGGCCGCCGTTCCGCCGGCCGTTGCCTGCCATGGCAATTTCTGCGCGGGCGCGCCGCTCTGCGTACCTGAATGGTACGCCTGGAAAAGCGTCAGGCCCGTCGGCCGGGCCAGCACGGCGCGCGGCCGCGTTCCCGGCATCACGTATCCCTCGACCGTCACGATATCTCCGGTCTTGAGCGGCGCCATGAGCGCGGCGGTTGTCAGCACGTCGCCTTCAATGCCGCCCAGTTTGGCTTCAAGCGCGCCGGCGCGTTTCGATATGATTTCGGCGTTGAAACGGTAGGCGCCGGCCTGTGCCGGCCAGGCGTCGATGGTCGCGAAGGTGGCGCTGGCGGAACGGTCGAGCGTTCGGATCGATCCGGGGTTCGTCGAGAGATACGCTTCGCCGCCGTCGGACTTCTCCTGGGCGACGAACGCGATGCGCGCGCCGACCGCATAGGGTGCCGGTGGCGCTTTCGACAGCCGGACTTCCCGGATTGCGCCGTCGATCAAAGCGAACAGCCGTGCTTTCGCGTACACACCCGGCGGAGAGGCAATGATGCCGGTGTAGGATGCACCTTTGTATTTTGGAGCCGCCGGGGTTTTCGGCTTGGCTTTGGATTTGGCCGCCGATTTCGGTGCGGTCTTCAGCGTCGTCACCGCCGTGAAAGATGGTGGTGGTTTGGGCGCTGTCTTTGGGAGAGCGACCGGCTGCGGCGGTACGGACACGTGCGGCACCGGCACGGGTTTCTCCGCATCGGGCGCAGGCACGGAAGCGTGTGCGGGCATGGTTGATGTGGCGGGCGCCACCGGTGCGGTCAGCACGTTCGACAACCCCCGCGTCGGCGTCGATGTCACGGCGAACGTCTCCTGCAGCTCACGGCGCATGAGCGCCTGGCCTTGGGCGATACCTCCGACATTGGGGAAAACGGCGTCCGTCCAGTCGCCGTAGGCCACGCCGTCGATGACGCGCCCCGAAACGTCTTTCAGCGCGATCAAGTCTCCCCCGTTGTTCAGCTGTCCCTTCGGCGTTTCGATGACGATACGGCTCCATGGGAGGATCGTGCCGGAGAGCGCGGTGGCGGTATTCTTGCCGTCGACGATCGCCCAGCCGTCCAGCACTTCTCCGGTATCCGATGGATTGACCAGCTCGATCCATTCGCGCTCGCCGGAATGCGGCCAGGGATACGCTTCGGAGATCCGAACGGCGCTTCCGGATCCCGCTGCGCCGGACGCAGTCGTCGACGTCTGCGCTGGCGGATCGATGGGAAGCGATGACGTGCCTGTTGCGGAAACGCTCGGGGTTTCCGTCGCCGAGACGGCCGGAGTTTCCGTTGCGGACGCGGTCGGCGTGTCCGTGGTGGAAACCGTCTCCGTGGCCGGAAGCGTGTCGGTCGATGTTTCCTCCGACGGCGTATGCGGGTCTTCCGCGGGAGCTTCTGCCGGCGACGGGCATGTGCCGGGCGTTCCGAGTTCGGTCGCGCCCGTGTCGAATCCGACCGATGCCGTCGCGCTCGTCCAGGCTTCGGGCGCATCCCCGGCCAGCAGCGGGAAAAGGCGCTCCATTGAAGCCTTCAACGCGCCGCTGCTTCCGGCATCAGGTGCGGCTCCGGCACGTCCGACCACGTCGACGGCATTTCCCGACGCGTCGCGCAGCGTCAGGAAGAGCGCGCTGTTCGAAAGCGAAACCGCCGTCGTGACAAAATCCGGCGCGGCGGCCAGCGTCGATTTGGAATCGTCAGCGGCGTAATTGGAAATCAGGAACGTTCCGCCGCTTCCGATCGCCGCACCGGCCGGGAGCGTCAGCGCTTGGTTGCCGGAGGCGGCGCCGTCGATCGACCATCCGCCAAGATCGGTCCCGGCCGTCCCGCAGAGCTCGAGCCACTCATCCGATGTCGAGGTTTTCGAACCGGCCCAGGCGACTTCGCCGACGAAGACGGCCGGCGCGGCCCGGCCGGCGAGAGGAAGGAACAGGATGCATGCATACAACGCGAGCGAAAGGCGCTTCATAGGTTGGGCTATAAGGGTTAGCGCCCGCGTCCTACCAGAAGCCGGTTTTTTCACGCAAGGGGGTCCGGAATGGTTGTTGACAAACCCCCGGTTTTCTGGACATAGTGAAGGCATACCCGTTCCGCCCGGAGGTCATTAATGGTGACGACTTCGAACCCTGCATTTGGCAGGACGGCCTGTGAAGATACGCGTCGGCTGGGGTCATGGTCCGGTATCGCCCCCGATGTGGAAGGCTGCGTGCTCCAAGACCGCTATGAAGTGGGGCAATTGTTGGATGAAGGCGGGATGAGTTGGGTCTACGAGGCACATGATAGGCGGGGTATTCTGCCTCTTCTGGTCGTGAAGATCGCCGGCAGGCATTCGGAACATTGGCTCACGTTCGTTCAGCGTGAAGCGGCCCTGCTTTCCCGATTCGACCACCCCCGCATCGTGCGGGCCCATGGGCACGGGTTCGTTCGCGATCACCACTATCTGTTGATGACGCGTCTCTCGGGCGAGTCACTGGGTTCGTACATGAAGAACGGCCACCTAACGCTGGCGGATGCCGTTCGGGCGGGTAGCGAGGTGTTGGAAGGGGTCGATACGATGCATTCGGCAGGAGTCATACACCGGGATATCAAGCCGAGTAATGTCATTCGGACTCCTGAAGGCTGCGTGTTGATCGATTTCGGCCTGGCCTGGTCCTCGGATGATGATCCTCTCAATTCGTTGGGCCTGGTTTCCGGAACCCCGTGCTACATGTCGCCGGAGCAGTGTGTGGGTCTGAGGGCTCCTCACCCATCGTCGGACATTTACTCCTGCGGCGTGATGTTGTACGAATTGCTGACTGGAACGAAGCCTTTTCATGCCGACGACCCGAAGCAGGTTATGTCTGCCCACTGCGCCAAGGCGCCGCCGCCCTTTAGGATGACCGCGCCTCACCTCGCCGGTTCTCCGCTGGAAGCTGTCACGATGCAGGCCTTGGCGAAGGATCCGGAAGATCGGCCTCCGAGCGCCAGCGCCATGCGTCAGAGTCTCCTTGCCGCGCTCACGTCGCCGTGAACCGCGGTTTTTTGTTTCCGGCGAAGCATTGACACGGGACCGTTTTTGGCGTACCCTCGGCGCAGGCCTTTTGCGCGGAGGAAGACCGTGGACTTTGAAGAACTGGGACTCGAAGTGACCGATTCATCGTCGGGTCGCCGATATCTGTTGTGTGGCCGGCTGTCTCGCAATGAGCTCACCGGCTGCGTCTATGCGGCACGGGACCGTCAGACGTCCGAGGACGTCGTGATCAAACAAACCCATCCCGTGCTGGGCGTCAACGAAACCATGATCCTCCAGCGCATCGCCTCGCCCGGCCTTCCGCGCATGCGGGCGTGCGGCGAATTCGGCAGCTTTGGCTGGGCCATCGTCTTCGACCGCGTCCACGGGCCGGACTTCTACACCGTCCTCGCAGACAGGCGGGTATTGCCTCCCCGCGAAGCCGCCGAAACCATGAGGCAGATTCTCGCCGTGCTTGAAAGGGTGCACCGCGCCGGCTTCGTCCATCGCGACATGAAACCGGCCAACGTCATTCGGGATCCGACCGCCGGCCCGGTCATCATCGATTTTGGCATCGCCACCGCATGGTCTCCCGGCGCACCGCCCGACGACTGGTGGGGCAAGGGCGGGACATGCGGAACGCCGACGTACACACCGCCCGAACAGATCGGCGGACGGCGTCCGCCGCACCCGACAGCGGATATCTATTCATGCGGGGCATTCCTGTACGACCTGCTGCAAGGGCGCCCTCCGTTTGTCGGCAAAGATCAGGACGTGCTCCTCGCGCATGAGTCCGCGACGCCTCCGCCCTTGATCGGCATCTCGCCACCTCTTGAAGCCGTGGTCATGTGCGCGCTCCAAAAAGATCCCGGAGACCGCTTTCAGACCGCCGACGAGATGCGTTGCGCTCTCGATGCCGCGCTTGCACGCCTGTGAGCGCGGCTTTTTCTTTCCTGCGGAAGGGATTGACATGAAAGGGAAAACGCGATACCCTCCAGCCAGTTCTTGCGACTCGGAGGTCATTCATGCAGCTCGTTCGCGGCACCGACCCGTGCCTCTTCGATGGCCGCTATGCATTTGAGAAAACGCTGCATTCGGGAGGGATGGGGCAGGTCTTTCGCGCCCGGGATACCCTGTACGGCGATACGGTCGTCGTGAAGTCCGTCTTTCGCGGCCGACCGCATTTCATCGAATATCTTGACGGCGAGCGCTTCATTCTTGAACGGCTGAGACATCCGTCTATCGTGCGCCTGCGCACCAACGGTTCCTTCGACGGGATGGACTACCTGGTGCTTGAGGATTTGGGGGACTTCAGTGCGCGCGACGGGCTGGAAACACAGGGATACCTGACGCCACGCGAAGCCGCAGCCTTCATGGATGGAACGCTCAGGGCTCTGACGGCGGTGCATCAGGCTGGCATCGTGCATCGCGACATCAAGCCGGAAAACGTGCTGTTCGTGCCGGGGAAAGGAGCGATGTTGATCGATTTCGGTCTCGCGATGATACTTAGGCCATCCAGTCGCTGGAAACGGTTCATTGAACCGGAGGTCGTCTGCGGAACCCCCGCATATATCGCGCCCGAGTACATTTGTAACCAAAAAAGTCTTGATCACCGAGCGGACCTGTACGGTTGCGGCGCCATGCTCTACGAACTTCTGGCCGGCCGACCTCCGTTCATCGAAGCTACGGTTCACTGGACACTCGAGGCGCATCTCCATCTTCAGCCTCCGCCCCTGTCCGGAGTTGCACCCGCCCTTGCCGGGGTGGTCATGCGCGCCCTTCGGAAAAAACCCGCCGAGCGGTTTCAGACCGCCGACGAGATGCGCCGTGCCCTCGGTGCCGCGCTTGCACGCCTGTGAGCGCGGCTTTTCTTTTCATGACGATTCTGAACGACCGGACTTCATCTGCGATGTCAGGCTTCCGTGATGAGCCATGCGCCGACGAGGGTGACGCCGAACAGGATAATTTTTTTGGTTCAAGACTAGGACAGCGGCTCACTCGGGTCGCTGTTTCTGTTTGAATAA
>CAZHHN010000016.1:0-23852 GCA_964532415.1 uncultured Gammaproteobacteria bacterium | reverse complement strand
CCTGTTGGAGCTCGTCCTTGAAGAACGGTTCGGTGGCTAACTCAGGCATTACCCTATTCAAAAACTCGGTATACGCGACAGCGCACGCATAGCCATCAAGGTCTGGTTCTGTATAACTGGTTACAACGATCTTAGCCATTCTCCTTCCAGAAGGAATTACGTCTTCAAAAGAATCAGGGTTTGGAACCGCCAAACCGGGCTTGATGTATGAGATACATCGTCAGTTTGACGGTGAAAAGTTTCTTTGGTGGACCGCTCCGGACTTGAACCGGATGCCTCCGCCTTGCAAAGGCGGCGCTCTACCAGCTGAGCTAGCGGCCCGCGTACCCAGCCAACCTTAGCGGCTTTCGCGGCCGACGGCAACAGCCCCGGCCCCATCATGCCCGCCCGGCCGATCCGAAGAGCTCCATTTTGTGCCTGACGACTTCCTTCATGAGTTCCCGCGCCGGACCGAGAATCTTGCGCGGGTCGATGGCTTTCTTGTCGTCCATGAGCGCCTGGCGCACACCGGCGGTGAAGGCGATACGCAGATCGGAGTCGATGTTAATCTTGCGGATGCCGCGTTTGATGGCCTGCCGGATCGCCTCGTCCGAGACGCCGTGCGCGTTTTCCAGCCGCGCGCAGTCGCCCAAAATCGCGCAGCGATCCCTCGCCCGTTCCACCAGTTCCGGAGAAATGCCGGACGCGCCATGGAGGACGAGCGGCATCTTGGTGAGTTTCTTGATGGCGGAAATGCGTTCGTAATCCAGCACGGTTTCCCCCCTGAATTTGAAGGCGCCGTGCGAGGTTCCGACGGCGATCGCCAATGCGTCGCACCCGGTCGCTTGTGCGAATGCCAGAGCGCGTTCGGGGCTGGTGAGATGGGCATCGCGCGCCTCGATCGACACGAAATCCTCGATGCCGGCGATCGCGCCGAGTT
Organism: uncultured Gammaproteobacteria bacterium; assembly: GCA_964532415.1. Lineage (GTDB taxonomy): Bacteria > Patescibacteriota > Patescibacteriia > SG8-24 > DYFX01 > DYFX01. The sequence goes on along the minus strand of CAZHHN010000016.1, from coordinate 22,933 downwards.
CGGCCTCGACCGATACGCGCTTTTTCTTCGCCCACGCCACGACTTTTTTGGTGTTGGCGGTGTTCTCGCGCTCCGGCAGCGCCGAACCGTCGTACATCACGGACGTGTAGCCCGATGCGATGGCACGCTTCACGGTTTTCAGATCCTTTCCGTGATCGAGATGGAAGACGACCGGCACGTTTGCCTTGGCGGCTTCGTACACCATCGCCCGCAAATAGCCCATGCCGGCGTACTCAACGGCACCCTCGCTGGTCTGCAGAATCACGGGCGCTTTGAGCTCAACCGCTGCGTCAATGATGGCCTGGGTGATTTCAAGATTGTTGGTGTTGAAGGCGCCCACGGCATACCCGCGCTTCTCGGCGTCGGCCAGCGCCTTTTTCAGCGTGACGAGCATAGGCTTAGAACGACTGCGATCTGATCTTTGGAAATTTCCGGAGCCAGGACGCCATCTGCGATTTGGTCAGCAGCCCGGCCTGCGGACCGATCTGCATGATGACCGAGGCCGAGTTGAGCGTGCCCCATTGCATCGCCTCCGGCACGCTCTTACCGTGCGTGAGCGCGGCGAGGAAGGCGGTGGCGAAGGCGTCGCCCGCGCCGGTCCGCTCGATGACCGGCGTGCTGGTGATGCCGCACTTCCAGAATTTCTGGCCGTCGTAGGCGTACGAGCCGTTCTCGCCGTCGGTGATGACGACGATCTTCGGACCGACATGTCGGACGGCCGTGAGCAGCTCCTTGATGTCGGCGATCTCGCCGACCAGCTTCCGCGCTTCTTCCTTGTTCACGAACAGCACGGCCGTGAATTCAAGCACAGGCCGGAGTTTCTCGAGGCCGTCTTTCAGCTGGTACGTCCCGGGGTTGAAAGCCAGCTTGACGCCGTCTTTCCTGAGGAAAGACATCAGATCGTTATGGATGCGCTGATGGTTCCTGCCCATCGAGGTCAGGTAAATCCACCTGCTCTTCCGGAACTTCGGCAGCTTGTAGGCGCGGTCGATGTGATAGACGAGAATGGTCCGCTCGGCCTTGTAGTTCAGGACGACCGAAGTGTTGGTCTCCTGTTTCCGGGCGATCTGGACGTATTCGGTCGAAACGCCCTCCCTACGAACCGTGTGTAAGACGTGCTTCCCGGTGTCGTCACTCCCGACGACCGAGTAGAAAGCGGCCTTGAGACCAAGCCGTGCTGAACCGACGGCGTTGTTGGCGGCATTGCCGCCGATAATACGCTGGAAGCTGCTGGCCGCGATCTTATCGGCATACGAGAGACACAGCAGGCACACGTCCTTGTTGAGCGTGCAGAGCACCGAAGCGTCTTCGATGCCGACGAACAGGTCGAGCGTGGCGTCGCCGATCGAAATGATGTCGTAAGCGTTCTTGCGGGTGGGGGATTTCATGCGGGTAACTCAGGGGAATTGCGAAGGCAGTATAGCATGAAAGGGGAATGAAAAGCGCCTCGGGATGAAGCACTTTTTAATTTCGTGTTTTGCGTTTGTGCGCTTTCTTCACGGCCTTTTTGATGGAGGGAACGTCCATGCCGAAATGGCGCATCAGCTCGGCCGGATCGCCGGATTCGCCGAAGACGTTCGGCACCCCGACGAATTCCTGGACGGTCGGGCGCGTCCGGGCGAGCAGTTCGGCGACCGCGCCGCCCAGCCCGCCGGTGATTTGGTGCTCTTCGACCGTGACGATCGCTTCACACGTTTCGGCGGCATGCAGGATCGCTTTTTCATCCAGCGGCTTGATGGTGTGGGAGTTGATCACCATGGCCTCGATGCCTTCTTCGGCCAGCTCTTCGGCCGCGACGAGCGCGTTATGAACGAGCGGTCCGCAGGCGACGATCGCCACGTCCTTGCCGGCGCGGAACATTGTTGCCCTCCCGATTTCGAAGGGCGTCTCTTCGGTGGTGAAGACCGGCGTCTTTTCCCGCGCCAGTCGCAGATAGCACGGGCCGTTCCAAGCGGCGATCGCCAGCGTGGCTTTGCGCGCTTCGATGGCGTCGCACGGCGAGACGATCGTGATATTCGGGATCGGGCGCATGATGGCGATGTCCTCGATGGCCTGATGCGTTGCGCCGTCCGGCCCGACCGAAACGCCGGCATGGCTGCCGACGATTTTCACGTTGGCGTCGTTCAGGCAGATGTTGGTGCGCACCATCTCCCAGGCGCGCCCCGGGCAGAACATGGCGTATGAGGTGATGAACGGGATTTTCCCTCCGAGCGCCAGGCCGGCCGCGCCGGCCGCCAGGAACTGTTCGTGCACCCCGACCTGCACGAAGCGATCCGGAAAAGTTTTCTTGAAGTCGGCATTGCGCGTCGACTCCGTCAGGTCCGCACACACGACCACCACGGCCGGATTCCGCCCTGCAGCTTCGATCACGCCCGCGCCGTATCCGTCGCGGGTCGGTTTCTGCGTAATTTTCGGATCCCGCAGCTGGTCGCTCAGTTTGGCTTCTTTTCGGATCATACGCATTGGGCGTATTCGGCTTCAAGCGCGGCCCGTCCGGCCCTGAGCTCGGAGAGCGCCGCTTCGGCTTCACCCGGCTTGAAGGGCTGGCTGTGCCAGAGGTAGTTGTTTTCCATGTAGGAAACGCCCTTGCCGGGAACGTTATGCGTCAGGATGCAGACCGGTTTTTCGAACAGCGATTTGGCCGCGTCAAAAACGTCGATGACGGCCGCCACGTTGTTGCCGTCGCATTCCAGCACGTGCCAGTTGAAGGCCTCGTACTTCGCGCGCAGAGGCTCGAGCGGCATGATGTCCTCGGTGCGACCGTCGATTTGTATGTCATTGCGGTCGACGATGCAGATGAGGTTGTCGAGCCGGTTCTTGCCGGCGAACAGCATGGCTTCCCAATGCAGGCCCGCCTCGTGCTCGCCGTCGGAGGTCTGGCAGTAGACGCGCCACTTTTTTCCGTCCATCTTTCCGGCGTAGGCCAACCCGGCGGCTTGGGCGAGACCGGCGCCGAGCGGTCCCGAGGTCGTTTCGAGGCCCGGAAGTTTCAGGCGCTCCGGATGGCCCTGCAGGCGCGTGCCGAGCCGCCGCAGCGTCATGAGCTCTTCGACCGGGAAGTAGCCCGCTTCGGCCATGGCGGCGTAGCGGATCGGACAGGTATGTCCGTTCGAGAGGATCAGACGGTCGCGTTCTTCCCCGTCCGGGCGTTTCGGATCGTGATTCAAGGCGTGGAAATACAGCACGGCAAAAACGTCGGCCATGCCGAGCGGCCCGCCCTGGTGGCCACTGCCGGCATGCGCGACCATCTCGATGACGCGCTGCCGCAGCGTGTTGGCGATCATCTCGAGCTCCTTGATGCGCTTGTCGCCGACATGGGACATAGGCCTCCAGTATACCACGCGAAACGCCGCCCGTTCAGGCAGCGTTTTTTCAGGAACCGAGTTCCGACTGGAATTTGCGCAGCCGCGCTTCCAGGCTTTCGCGCGTGACCATTTCCTCCTCGATCCGTTCGCGATGCCGGTCGACGGCGCGGAACTTTTCATGCATGTAGCCGAACTGCTCGTGCATGTACGAAAAGCGCTCATGCATGTAGGAGATTTCCTGGCGCATCAGGTCGAACTGCGGCCGCGTCACTTCGCGGACCGTTTCGCCGATGCGACTGATATCTTCCGCCGTCAGCACAGGAGGCACATTCAGATGGCGCGCATTTCGGGTCTGTGCAGGTGAACGTGGAATTCGCTGCGCAGATCGGCGAGCTTGTCGTCCAGGTAGTCTTTCGTGACCGTCGTCGCTTCCACCCCGGTGAGCCTTTGTTCGACCGCGGTCAGTCTGCGTTCGACCCCGTCGAGCCGCTGCTCGATCGCGTCAAATCGAGGATTCAGGTTGTCCTCGATCACGTGGCCCATTTCGATGCCGATCCGCCGGATGTCCTGTTCGGAAAGCATAGTCATATGCGCTTTAAGGATAACACCGGTGGCCTAGCACATGGCAATGGGGCGGTGTCAAGCGGCGGGATGTTCGTCCGGGGCGACCAGTCCGCTCTGGGAACGCAGCAGCGCGGCGTAGGCGCCGTCCGCGGCCAGCAGCGCTTCGTGCCGGCCCTGCTCGACGATCCGCCCGCCCTTCAGTACCAGGATGCGGTCGGCATCGCGCACGGTCCGCAGGCGGTGGGCGATGATGAAGGTCGTGCGGCCGCGCATGAGCGTTTCGAGCGCCCGTTGGATTTCCGCCTCGGTTTTGCTGTCGAGATTGGAGGTCGGTTCGTCAAGAATCAGGATTTTCGGATTGCGCACGAAGGCGCGTGCCAGCGCGACCCGTTGACGCTGACCGCCGGAAAGCTTCAACCCGCGCTCGCCGACGATCGTCTCGTAGCCGTCGGGCAGCGACGAGATGAAATGGTCGAGATTGGCTTGCCGGGCGGCTTCGCGGATTGCGTCGTCCGTCGCGTCGCGTCGGCCGAAACGGATGTTTTCGCCCAGTGATTCATGGAGCAGCGGTAAATCCTGGGGCACGAGGCCGATTTGCCCGCGCAAAGACTTCAGGTTGACGTCTTTCGCGTCGATGCCGTCATACAGAATCGACCCGTCTTGCGGCAGGTGATAGCGCCCGATCAGGTCGATGAGCGTCGTCTTGCCCTCGCCGGATTCCCCGACGATCGCCACGCGCTCGCCGGGCTTCGCTTCGAAGCTGACGTCTTCCAGGACCGGCACGTCTTCGCGATACCGGAAGCGCACGTTCCGGAATTCGATGCCGCCCTTGAGGTCGATCGGGCCGCCCGAAAGGTATTCTTCATCGGGCTGGGTCAGCAGGCTCTCCAGATCCTGCTGCGATGCCGCGGCGCGCGTCAGGCTGCGCATCTGCCATTGGACGTAGCGCACATAGCCGAAAATGCCGAACGTGTAGGTCGTGACGGCCGTCAGCTGGCCGAGGCTGAAACGTCCGGAGGACAGATCCATCAGGGCAAGGAAAAGCGCAAGCGCGGATCCCGCGTTGACGATCAGATTTTGGTGGTTGAAGGTGCGCTCATCGAAACGCGCATCGTCGCCGATCTTCCCGACGGCGTTTTCCTGGCCGGATTTCAGCCGTACGGCCATGGTCTCTTCGGCCGTTGTCGACTTGATGATCAGCACGTTACGAAGCGCGTCCCAAGCCGTCGAGTTGACCTCGCGATTGGCGGCGCGCCAGGCGGTTTGATAGCGCATCGCCGCCGGCAACACCCGGTATTTGTAGTACACGAGAGCGCAGATGGCCGTGCCCAGGGCAAGGGCGATCTTCCCGTCCAAGGCGGCCAGGTATCCCAGCATGGCCAAGACCGAAAGGAGGGCGGGAATCAGATCGAAGACGATGCCGGTAATGACGTTCTGCATTTCATTCTCGAAATTGGAAATCTTCTCGGTCAGATCGCCGCCGCGCTGGCCGTAATGGAAAGCCAGCGGTTTGCGCAGCAATGCGCCGACGACCCCGAGCTTGTAGGCCGACGTCACTTCGTTGGCGATGATGAGGCCTTGTCGGTCGAGATAGTTTTGGATTCGGACCGAGAGGTGCTGGATCGTCAGCCAGGCCACTAGTCCCGCCAACAGCTTCGCGGTCGCTTGGCCGCTACGGGCAGCATCGACGGCCCGTCCGAGAGCCAACGGCCCGGCCATCGTCAAAAATGCGCCGGAAATCGCGAGCACGGAAGACCACAAAATCGCCAGACGATAGGGCCTGAGCAGCTGCCGGACAAGCAGAAAGAGTTTCCGCATACGTCCGGGCAGTCTACGACGAAAAACGCCTCCGGTCAAGGAGGCGTTCCCGGCCTTACTGCACGATGACGGTGCCTTTGACGGTCGGATCCAGATGGTCGTGGTATCCCCAGCTGCCTTTCTTTTGGAAGGTGAACGAATAGGTCTTGCCGGGACCGACGTTCGACATGGAATCGAAACCGGGGTAACCGATGTGGGTCGGATGCGGGTCGGACGCGACGCGCATGTCTTCATCGCCGGCGTTGGTCCAGGTGACGGTCCCGCCGACCGGGATGGTCACGACGGCGGGGGAGAAGGTGTCCGAGGACGTATATGCCACCTGGGCCGTGGCCGCAGGCGGCGTCGCTGTGGCGGTGCCAACCGCTGGCACGCCTCTGTCCGGGAGGGCTTGGGAGGTCGTGTCGTTTGAAGTCCCCTGTATGCCGAACGGATAAGCTTCGTTGCCCGGTTCCTGCGTTGTCGTTGCATTGTCCTGACCGGCGCAGCCCGCGCCGACCAAGAGCACGAGCGCGGCGATTCCCAACAGTTTCTTCATACCGAGAAAATGAATGATTAAAGTTCGACGGCTTCCGTGTCTTCCCGCAGCTCCCCGATCGCCTTGGCCGGAGCGCCGGAACTGAAGACGGCGCTGCCGGAGACGAGGCGATCCGCCCCCGCTTCCGCCAGGCGGCGGGCGACGCCGATCGCCACGCCGCCGTCGACCGCGATCGGCAGGTCGGGAAATTTCCCGCGGAGCTCCCGGACTTTCGCAAGCGCGCTTTCTTCGAACGGCTGGCCCATCCGGCCGGGGTGCACGCCCATGACTTGGACGACGTCGGCTTCCGGCACTGCCGCTTCGATTGTCGAAACCGGCGTTTCGGGATTCAGGCTGATCCCGGCTTCCATGCCGTAGGATTTCGCCTGTCGGAGCGCATCGACCAGATCGTCGACCGATTCGGCGTGGATCAGCGCACGCCGGCAGCCGGAGAGCGACCAGGCATCGAGCCGTTCGACCGGATCCGCAACCATTAGGTGCACTTCGAACTCGATCGGCAGGGGCATTTTCTGCAGGCGCTCGGGGTCGGCCCAGGTCGCGTTGTCCACGAAGACGCCGTCCATGACGTCGATCTGGATCGTTTCGCACAGGCCGACGACCGACTCGACCTTGCGGCGCAGCTCCTTTTCGTCCCTGGCGAGAATCGCCGGAATGATCTCGATCACAGCGCGCATCTCAACCCTGGTTTTCGAAGGCGGTGATTTCCCCGATGCGGCGGAGATGCCGCTCTTCGCCGGAGAAAGCGGTCTTCAGGAAGCCGTCGAGAATCGGCATCACATCCCCGATCGTCTGGTTCCAACCCGAGAGGCACAGCACGTTGGCGTCGTCGTCCAAACGCACACGCACCGCGTCCTCCCCGGTAAAGACGGCCGCAGCCCGCACTCCTTTCACCTTGTTGGCGGCGATGCAGACGCCCTGGGCCGAACCACAGACCAGAATACCGAACGCGCCCGGATGTTCGGCCACCGCCCGGCCGACGGCGAAGGCGTAATTTGGATAATCATCGGCGGGATCGGCTTCGAGCGCGCCCACATCGGACACGTCTTCCCCCGCCGCCCGCAGCGCGCGGGCTATTTCCTGTTTGAGGTCGAATCCGTTGTGGTCGGCACCGAGGTAGATCATAGCGCTCATCATAACGAAAAAAGCGCGGCGCTGGGAATAGCCCCGCGCATTTTCCCGCCCAGCTTCCGCCTGAAATGGTCTCGTTCCGAGGGGGCCAATACCAATGATACTTGACAAAATCATGAAAATAGACTACATTCGACGCACAGAAAACGAATTCTCAGCCCCAAATCATAGGAGTCGCCGAATGCGAGTTCTTGCCCCGTTCCTCTGGCTCGTTGTCCCCCCCCCCCCCCGCCCTTACGTTCCTCGTCCCGATCGGAGTATGCTTCTCCCGCCGAATCCTGCCCAAGCTGTTGACCTGCGTCGCGACCATGGCGTTCAATCTCGTTGCCGTCGCGGCGGCGTTCACGATGCTCTTGACCTCGACGCAGGACGTTTGGCCGCTTCCGGATGTCGGTCTGGCTCTCGCAGGTCTCTTCGGCACGATCCCTTGGATCTATTTCATCTACGAGAACATCCACGAACGGCATCGCTGGCGGCCTGCTGCTTCCTACAAATCGGACGGCCGAGGGTAACCGCTCTACGCGGCTCTCGACGACAAGACGATAATTCTTCTTGATCGTATGAGCGTCCGAAGATTCTTCGCCTCCGTCTGTGCGCCCCAAGAGACTCTCTCTGTTAGGAGTCTCTTTAAAATTGTTTACAAAATCGCCCTTTTCGCTTAAAGTCAGCCTATTAACTGCATCAGATCCCTCGGCGACGCTCGGGATGAAAAATGGCATATGGCTGCCCCCAATTTTCCGGAACTGGAAGAGAAAATCCTGAAAGAATGGGAGGAAAAGGATATCTTCAGGAAAACGCTCGAAAAGCCCTCGCCGAAGGGCTCGTTCGTTTTTTTTGAGGGTCCGCCGACGGCCAACGGCAAGCCCGGCATCCATCACGTGTTGGCGCGCGCCTTCAAGGACCTGATCCCGCGCTTCAAGACGATGCAGGGCTACCGGGTCGAGCGCAAAGCCGGCTGGGATACGCACGGCCTGCCGGTCGAACTGGAAGTCGAGAAGCAGCTTGGCCTCAAGAACAAAAAAGAGGTCGAGGCCTACGGCGTCGAGAAGTTCAACGAGAAGTGCCGCGCGTCGGTCTGGAAGTATCTCGACGAATGGGTGCGCATGACCAAGCGCATGGGCTACTGGATCGATCTCGATCATCCCTACGTCACCTACCAGAACGACTACATCGAATCGGTTTGGAATATCGTCGCCGAGGTCGGGAAAAAGGGTTTGCTCTACAAAGGGCATAAGGTCGTCCCGTATTGCGCGCGCTGCGGCACGGCGCTCTCGTCGCACGAAGTCGCGCAGGGCTACAAGGAAGTGACCGAAACGTCGGTCTACGTTCGTTTCAAGGTGAAAGGGGAGCGGGATACGTCTTTCGTCGCCTGGACGACGACGCCCTGGACGCTGCCTTCCAACACCGCGCTGGCCGTTGGATCCGACATCGTCTACGTCAAAGCCAGGCAGGGCGTTGAAACGCTGATTATTGCGAAAGACCGTTTGAGTGTGATCGGCGAAGCCGAAATCCTCGCGGAGATGAAGGGTTCGGAGCTGGTCGGTCTCGAATACGAACCGCTCTATTCCTTCCTGCCTCTTTCCAAACCGGCCCACCGCGTGGTGCTGGGTAGTTTCGTTTCGACGACCGACGGCACCGGCATCGTGCACATGGCGCCGTTCGGCGAGGAAGACATGCAGGTCATTAAAGAGAACGATTTTCCCGTGCTGATGACGGTCGGCCTCGACGGCGCGTTTACCAAGGAAGTGACCCCTTGGGCCGGCAAGTTCGTCAAAGATGCCGATTCGGGCATCATCGTCGATCTCGCCGGACGCGGCTTGTTGTATAAGGAAGAAAAATACGCGCACGACTACCCGTTCTGCTGGCGCTGCTCGACGCCACTCCTGTATTACCCGAAGGACTCGTGGTTCATCGCCATGAGCAGGTTGCAGAAGGAGCTGGTCGAGAACAACGAAAAGATCAACTGGGAGCCGGCGCACATCAAGGAAGGCCGCTTCGGCGAATGGCTGCGCGGCGTCAAGGACTGGGCGATCTCGCGCGACCGCTATTGGGGCACGCCGCTGCCGATCTGGGAATGCGCCTGCGGTAAGACGCGCACGATCGGCTCCTTTGCCGAGATGAACGATCGCCGTTTCCGCAAGAACCGCTTTTTCGTCGCGCGGCACGGCCAAGCCATGTCGAACAAGGAAGGCTACTTGTCGTCCTGGCCCGAGCCGCATGACGGCGTGCATCTGACGCCCGAAGGCGAGGCACAGGTCCGCGCGGCGGCCGGGAAGCTGAAGGAAGAAAAACTCGAACTAATTTTCGCCTCCGATCTCAAGCGCACCCGGCAGACGGCCGAGCTGATCGCCGAAATCACCGGCGCCGAACTGAAGTTCGACGAGCGCCTGCGCGAGGTCGGCACCGGCGTTTTCAACGGCAAGCCCGAGAAGGACTACAATGCTTTCTTTCCGTCGCTGGAGGCGAAGTTGACCACGGCGCCCGAAGGCGGGGAAACACTGGAAGACGTGCGGGCGCGCATGGTGCAGGCGGTTCTCGATCTCGATCGCGCGCATCAGGGCAGGACGATCCTGATCGTTTCGCATGGCGATCCGCTTTGGGTGCTTGAAACGGCGCTGACGGGAGAATGGTCGACCGAAGCATTGCGCGCACACGGCGATGCCCTCTACCTGGAGACCGGTCAGGCGCGCGAACTGCGCGTGCCGAACTGGCCGTTCGACCACAAAGGCACGCGCGACGCCCACAAACCGTTCATCGATGCCGTGACTCTGGAATGCGAGTGCGGTCAGGAGATGAAGCGCGTCCCGGAAGTCATGGACGTCTGGTTCGATTCGGGCGCGATGCCGTTCGCGCAGTGGCACTACCCGTTCACTAAGGAATCGGAGCGCAAAATCGATGGCGGCGAGGCCTATCCCGCCCAATTCATCTCCGAAGCCATCGATCAGACGCGCGGCTGGTTCTACACGCTCTTGGCCGTCTCGACGCTGCTCGGCCGCGAACCGGCCTACAAGAACGTCATCTGCCTCGGTCATCTGCTCGACGCCAAGGGCCAGAAAATGTCGAAATCGAAAGGCAACGTGGTGAACCCGTGGGAGATATTCGACAAGTACGGCGCCGACGCGGTGCGTTTCCATTTCTGCACCGTCAACCAGCCCGGCGAGCCCAAGCGCTTCGACGAGAAGGAAGTCGACGGTGTGGTGAAGAAGGTGTTTTTGATCCTCTGGAACGTGCTGAGCTTCTATAAGATGTATGCAGGGGAGGCGAAGGCACCGGTCGAAGCGCCGAAGGCGGAGCACCCCTTGGACCGCTGGATCCTCTCGCGCTTGTCGGATCTTTTGGAGAGCGTGACGAAAAATCTCGGCGGCACGCCGCAGTCTACGTTGGTAAGGGAAGATGGAAAATTTCGTGTCGAGAACATCCGTTTTGATGTTCTGACGGCCGGACGCGAGATCGTGGAATTCGTAAGCGACCTGTCCACTTGGTATGTGCGACGCAGCCGCGACCGGTTCAAGGGTTCTGGCAACGAAATGGCGCTGCAGACGCTGGGTCACGTCCTGTTAACGTTATCGAAGATAATGGCGCCGTTCACGCCGCATATCGCGGAGGGGCTCTATCGAGAACTCAAAGGTTCTGCGGACTCGGTCCATTTGGAAGAGTGGCCGCGAACATGGCAGGAGGAGAACGGTTTGCCCCCAGCTGATCCGGAATTGATAGGAAAAATGGGCAACGTTCGTTTTGCGGTGTCGCTGGGTCTTGAACGCAGGACCGTTGAAAAACTGAATGTCAGGCAGCCGCTTTCTCGCATGACGATCAAATCATCCGTCCAGTTTGAAGATTGGATGCGCGAGATTGTCGCTGATGAGATGAACGTGAAAGAAGTGGTATGTGAAAATAGCAGAGGTTTCGAGGTTGCACTCGACACCGCGCTCACGCCGGAATTGAAGCGCGAAGGCGCCGCGCGCGAGCTGACCCGCGCCGTCAACGCGCTCCGCAAGGAAGCCAAGCTGACGATCCAGGATCGCATCATCCTGTTGCTCGACGCGCCTCAAGGCTTCTGGAAAGGGGTGATGGCGGAGCACGTCGCTTCGATCTTGGCCGACGTGAAAGCCGACACCGCAGTCGAAGTGCTCGACGACGCGATCGCAAGTGGGGATGTCGAGGCGGTCGGACATCTTATGAAAATTGGCATTCAAAGAGTATGAATCCGGAGAAAATGCCCGAGCGCACCGACCCGGAAGACGAAATGTTCGCCGGCCAGATGTATAGGCAGGGAGAACTATTGACAGAAATGGGGCAAGATCGGCTGCGGGCTATTCAAAAGCACCTGGAAGGAACCGGTTCGAAGTTGCGCGTGGAGCTGCATGAAGAGGGAGACTTGACGGATCCCAGATACGTCCTGCCGTCGTTCTACTTTTCCCATCCCGAAGTTCCCGGAAGTTTTTGGAAAGAGCAACCCCAACCGGGAAGGGCTGAAGCGATCGCACAGATGGATCAGGCTTCCCGGGAAGAGCTCTTTCGCGGCCTCGCTGCGCGCATGGTGGAAACTGCGGAAAAATTTTTTGCCGAGAAACTGGCCAAGAAGCCATAACGTATGCGCGACATCGGCAAGAAATACCGCAAAGTCGTCTTCGTCTGCACCAATCTGCGTGAGGACGGGCGGGAATGCTGCGCGGCCAAAGGCTCGGTCGAGCTGCACAGGAAGCTCAAAGAGGAAATGAAGAAGGTCGACCTGACGGTGCGCGTCTCCAAATCCGGCTGCCTGGACCGTTGTTCGGAGGGCGCGACGGTGGCGATCATGCCGGATGATGTTTGGCTGGGAGATACGACCGAGGCAGATGTTCCTAAAATTATTGCGCTGGTTGGATGAACTTCAGAGCATTGCGTGCGCACGTCGCACGCCCCGAGGAAGGGACGGGCCGGTTTTCTCAAGTGAAAGTATGTCGGGCACATTCCTGGCCGTCGTGACCCTGTTCGGCTGGGGTTTCGCCGATTTCTTTACGCAGCGCGCCGCCCGGCAGACGGGCATCGCCGCCCTGATGTTTTTCAGCGGAATCTTCGGTTTGGTGATTCTGTTTCCATTCGCAGAGCGGGACTTTCAGGCGTTCAACGCGCATCCCTCCGGTTTTCTCCTGCTCGGACTGGCTTCCGTGGCCGGCATCGTTGCGGCATTGTGCAGCCTCGAGGCCTTTCGCCGCGGCAAGCTCGCGGTCGTCGAACCGGCCATGGGTCTCGAGCTGCCCTTCACCGTCCTGCTGGCGGTGCTGATTCGCGGCGAACGACTCAGCGCTCCGCAGATGTTGCTGATGCTCAGCGCCTTCATCGGAATTTTGGCAGCGGCCACCCCGCAACCCCTGAACGAGCGTCTTTCCCGGGCATCCGTCGAGAAAGGCGCGATGCTTGGCCTCTTGGCCGCCATCAGCCTCGGCTTTTCCAACTTCACGTTCGCGGTCGCCAGTCAAGAGGTCTCGCCCGTCATGGCCGTCTGGTTCGGTCGCGCCGTCATCACCTTAATCTTCGGGGCCTATTTGGTCGTCTCGCGGCGTTTCGTTCCTGCATTGGTGGCGGTGAAAAAGCACCTGCCAGTGCTGGTTCTGGCCTCCGGCATGTATATCGGGGCTTTTCTTACGTATGGGGCTGCGGCCAGATTGGCCACGATTTCGGTCGTGACGACGATCAGCGAAAGCTACATCGTCCTGGGCGTGCTGCTCGGCGTCGTCTTCAACAAGGAGCGTCTCACCATGCATCAGTACTTCGGCGCCGGCATCGTCGTCGCGAGCATTTTTGCGCTCGGCGTTATCGGCTAGGCGTTATCCGACGTTCGGTCGGCGCGAGAATAACGATCATGCGGGATGATATTTGGATCGACAGTGCTGCGCAGGCGGATATCCCGGGGATCGCGCGAAGGGTGGCGTTCTGAAGCGGCTCTTGATTTCTTGGCCGAAAAATGATACGATGCCTGAAATATGCGCTTCAATTCGCCGTCAGAATTGCTGAAGCCCGATTCCGAAGCGCGGAAGGCGCAGGAATCGATCGAGCGGAACGAGCACGACCTTGAGCGTGAAAAAGTCACGCTTGCCCTCATCGAAGATTTGAGGAGCCATGACGCCAGCGGCGTCGGCACCAAAGGCGACTTTTATTCACGCGGCGATTCCAACGTGGGTGTGAAGCATTTGGCGCGTCCGGAACGCGCCATGCCGTACGAAAATACCCTGCGGGAAGAAGCGCGTTTGCAAACGTTGGCGCTGCTCACGTTGGAAAGAGCGCGGCTCGCCCAGCAGGCCCGCATCGACAGCGAGCCGGATCCATCCAAAAAGGCATGGCTGGCGCAACGTATGCCCTCGAAAGTGCCGTTCGTGGTCGGTTACGCGCGCGACGAGGCCGCGGCCGAGCGTGGGGAAGCTTCGGAGTACATCGTGATGGAGACCGTGCCGGGCAAGACCTTGTCGCACCTGATGTTTCAGAAGATGGCGGAGAAACTGCGGGAGAACGATCCAGCCAAATACGCCGTCTTCGCCGATGCTTCGGCTTGGCGGGAAGACGTGCTGATCGACGCGTTCATCGCGCACGTCGACGAGCTGAAGGGTTATACCAAGGAGGACGCGGCGCAGGTGATCTATAACACGCTGCACGGTTCGGGGATCTTTTCGGAAGACGTGGCGCTCCAGGTCGGCGCCGCCGTCCGCGCGTTGAACAACGCGGGCTTCTTCCATCGGGACCTGCACGAGCGCAATATCATGATCTCGGAGGACGGCACCCAGTCGTTCATCATCGATTTCGGCACCGCCAAATACGATCCCGCCTACGGCGAAGATAGCCGCCTCGATCGCCAGGGGGCGTACGACGTGGGTGCCGGACAAAAGCTTTGGGACGACCAGAACATCGCTTTCAGCATCCCCGACCTCACCTCCAACCCGAAAAAGCCTCTCAAGCCCAACGCGCGCCGCATCAAGCTGCGGACTTGACGCGTGGACGCGCGTCTGCTACGTTTTGCATCCGCTTGGTCTCGAAAGCAAGGAGGCGAATCCATGTTCGTGCCCGAACCTTTATTGATCGAAAAGGCGCGTCTGGCGCTGCTTGCCATGGGGCAGATTACACATGCTGCCCTGAGCGCCCCGCTTGACCATCCGTATGAAAAGCTGCGGCTCGCCGTTTTTCATGGGCCCGAGGCAGCTGCCGAGGTCAACGAGGCACGCCTGCGCCGCCGTCTCCAACATCATGGCCGCGCTTACCGGGTCATTTCCGACCTCTCTTCCCATCTGGGTGCTTCGGAAATTCTGCTGGTTGAAGCCGCCGTGCTGTTACCTCGGCTATTCTACTGATCGCACACGCCCGAACTTCACGTTCGGGCTTTCTTTTACAGGCAAAGGGCCTGTAGCCCATTTGTCACGTCGGTGAAGGAACGCTAGACTAACCCCATATGATCGCCTACGTGCAGGGTATTGTCCTGGAAAAAATCAAAGACCGCATCATCATGCGCTGCGGCGATGTCGGCTACTTGGTGCAGCTGCCGGCGCCGCTTTTGGCGTCGGTCGAAAAAGGCGCGCCGATCCGGCTCTATACGCACCAAATCGTCCGCGAGGATGCGCTCGAATTGGTCGGCTTCGCGACTTTGGCCGAGCTGGAATTCTTCTGGAAGCTCATCTCCGTTTCCGGTGTCGGACCGAAAATGGCGCTGAACGTCCTCTCGCTCGGTCCGGTCGGGAGCGTCCGGCGGGCGGTCGAGCGGGGCGACGTGGCTTACATCGAAAGCGCGCACGGCGTCGGCCGCAAGTCGGCGCAGCGCGTCGTGCTGGAGCTCAAGGGCAAGCTGATCACCGACGACGAAACCGGCGAAGGAGATGACGAGGCGGTTTCGGCGCTCGAGAACCTCGGCTATCCGCGACACAAGGCGCGAGAAGCGGTCAAAAGCGCGTCGGAAGGCTCGACCGAAGATCGTATCCGCGCGGCGCTCAGAGTGTTGGCCAAATGATCGGGCGCGTCACGCAACCCGAAGGATGGAATGAAAACGTCCTTCGCCTCGGCGGAAATTTTTTGCAATCGTGGGAATGGGGGATGTTTCAGGAAAAGATCGGCGCCGAAGTTCTGCGTTTTAAAAGCGAAGAAGGCGCGGCTCAGGTCCTGCGCCGGTCCCTGCCTTTCGGCCAATCCTACTGGTACTGCCCGCGCGGCCCGCTCGGACGGATGCCGGACCTTCGCCCCGAGCTGCCCGGCGGCGTTGTTTTCCGATGCGAACCGGCGGTAAAAACTGATCTTCCGGGCGCTCGAAAAGTCGCGGCCGTCCAGCCGGAGCAGACGCTGGTCGTCGATCTTCGCCCGGAACGCGAGGCGCTCCTCGCCGCCATGCACGAGAAGTGGCGCTATAATATCCGCTTGGCCGAGCGGAAGGACGTGCGCGTGTACATGCCGGGGCCGGCGGACACCCCAGCCCTCGAGGTCTTCCTGGAGTTGATGGGGGAGACGACCGAGCGCGACCGGTTCCATGCGCACGACAAAACGTACTATCGGCTGATGCTCGAGACGCTCGCCGGCGATCCGGCAACGGACGCCGCGCGGCGCCCGGTCGCACGCCTGGCGTTCGCCGAGCGTGACGGAAAAATCCTGGCAGCCAACCTGATGCTCTACTTCGGAAAGACCGTCACGTATCTGCATGGAGCCTCCAGCCGCGCGCGGCGCGAAGTCATGGCCCCGCAACTGCTGCAGTGGACCTGCATGTCGGACGCCAAGACCTGGGGTTTCCAAGCGTACGATTTTTGGGGCGTCGCGCCGGAAGGCGCCGAGCGGCACCCCTGGGCCGGTATCACGCGCTTCAAGCGCGGTTTCGGCGGGAAATATGTGGAATATCCAGGCACCTACGATTTGCCCATGAAACGGTTTTGGTATACGTTGTACCGGCTCGCACGGCGCAGGCGCCCGTAGCTCAGCTGGATAGAGCGTCCCGCGAAGCGGGAAGGCCAGACGTTCGTTTCGTTTTCAGTCCCTCGCGCCCGTAGCTCAGCTGGATAGAGCGCTTCCCTCCGAAGGAAGAGGCCAGACGTTCGAATCGTCTCGGGCGCACCATGAAAAAGGAACGGCTTCACGCCGGTCCTTTTCGTTTGTCCAATCGCACCGCCTCGTTTATACTCCCGTCATATGCGCGTTGCGAACCAGGCCAAATTGCTGTTGGGAGCGACTCTGCTGGTCGCCGGTTTCGGGACGCTGACAGGTGGTTCGCCGATACGCGGTCCGTTCGCCCGGTCGGCGATCGGCCTCTTCGATATGCAGGATCGCCAGTGTCGCCACGCTTCCGTGGCAGCCGGTTCGATCTGCCCGCCCGGATGCCTTGCCCGCCCGGACCGTTCTCCGAATGAGCGCGTGATGCCCCCGGAATGTCACAGCGCCGTCTGGGTCGCGACCTGCGGAGCGGCCTGTACGCCCGGACCGGGCCTGAGCCGCCTGCCGGATGGCCGCCTGGCCGATGCGCATCGCCTGGTTGTTGCGCTGGACGGTCCGGTGTCCGACGCGCTCTCTCATGGACTGCAGGTTCTTTCCGTCTCGCTTGAACCGCGTTTCGACGGGCTCGATCGGTACGATGCGGTGTTTGAAACTCTGCCGGTGGAAAAAATGAAAGAACGCCTCTCGGCGCTCTCAGGTATCGTCTCGGTCGATTACGCCGTCCGCTGATCATTCCTCCACCGCCCCCTTCCCGCCGGCAGTTTCGTCTCCGATCAGATCCGTTCCGACCGGCCCGGCATTCAGGAGAAGAACGGCGTCGACGTCCTTGTCGTAGGCTTCAAGGCGGTTCGTTCCGGTCAGGTCGAGAATCTTGCCGATGTCCTCTGCTCCCGGCGTCAATTCGACGTCGAAACTCACGACCACGGACGGAACCGAGACCGGGAGCCGATTGAGCCGCCAAGTGGCCTGTCGACCGGTTTCGTCGAAGCTCAGCGTGCCGGCCTCGACTTGGCGTTCGGTGCCGGTCCATTTGACGCCTTCCGGCAGCACCGTCGAAATGGTCAGGTTCGTGAGTTCATGCAGGCTGTTGCGCACGGTCCAAAACACGCGATAGACGGTTTTTTGTCCGACGCGCGGAGGCATCGGTCCCGAACCGAGCGGGACGCCGTCTTCCGTGTAATACCTTCCCGATGCCTCGAGCGAGACATCGGAGCGCAGCCGGATGTCGAAAACAGCCGTGTCGACCTGTCGCGTTCCGGAGGCCCGGCCGGCCTTGCCGACCACGGCACTCGCTTTGGCATGCACGACATAGGCATGCGCCGGGCTGTCTTGGAGCGGCTTGCGGGTGAGCGGAACGGAAAATTCGATTTCGCCTTTGTCGCCGGGCGCGAGCGAAGCCAGAGCCGGCAGCTCTTTTTTCGTCCAGGTCAGCGTCGATCCGGAATGTTTGCCCTGGAGATCGTCTTTCAGGGAAATCCAGTCGAGCACCGCACCGACCGGTTCCGTCGGCAACTGCGTCGTGAGCACCACGTCCCTCAGCGTCACGTCGCTGCTGTTCTCGTAACGGACGGTGAAGAAGAGCGTGTCGCCGAAATCCACGGGAGCGGCCGTGTCCGAACCGTTGACGATCAGCGCCAGATCAAGATTGCTTTTCAGCGCTTCGGTGTCGGCTTCAGTCTGCGCGATCGTCACCAGCGCGTTTTGATCATCGACGAATCCCATGCGTGCCACCAGCGCCTTCGGACCGCGCGCGGCCGCCGAGAAGGTCCCTTTGACTGTCAGCGTGCCTCGGGCATGCGCGGCGATTTTCGGAAACGTCCACTGCATCGCGATGTCGGGATCGGTCTGCGGATCGGCGGAAGCAAAGAGGAAACCGTCCGGCGGAGCGACGGCCAGCCGCATATGCGCCAAGTCGCGGTCCGAGCGATTTTCGTATGAAAAGACAAAGGCGGCTTCATCGCCCGGCACGACTTCCGCCGGTCCGGTCGCGGACATCGTCAGGACGGACCCGGAAACCGCCACCGTATGCGATGCGATCTTCTGAAAATCGGAATTGAAATCGGCGGGCTTGTAATTCAGCGTGGCGGTGAACGTCAGGGCCGCGCCGAGTTCCCTGCGCACGTCTCCGTGAATCGTGATTTTTCCTTCGCTGCCGGGCGGGATCGCGCCGATCTGCCACGCGCCTTCCTTGGCGGCGATCGGATCCGATCCGGTCATGGCGAAGCCCGGCGGCAGCGCGACTTCAAGCGAAGCCTGCGCCAGAGGGATACGCTCGCCGTTCCGGTAGTGGATGACAATATCTTCCGTGCCGCCGGAAGTCAGCGCTGGCTGCGTTTCAATCGACAACGCAACCCGTTCTCCGGTAAAGCCCGTTCCGCGCGAAAAGGCCAGGATGCCGGCCCATACGGCGCCCGCCGCCACCAAACCGGCCACCAGACCGCCGAAGAGCAGCGAGCGAAAGCGGCTGCCCGGCTTGCCGTCCAACCGCGTGAAATCCGGCAGGCGGCCTTCCGGGTCGGCGTAGATGCGCTTCAGCTCACCCGCGAGCTCGCTGGAATTTTTCTTCCGTTCCTCCATGCGTCTTGGGTTAGTCGTGGGTGAGCAACATGCCGACGTAGAGATCTTTTACGAGCGGTCCCGAGAAGGTCAGGCCGTTCGGCAGTGTCTGGGCTTCTTCCGGCAGATGCGCGCGCATCTTCCAGTCGTCCGGCAAGGACATGCGGATGGAAAACGTGCGGTTCAGCGCGCCGGGCTGTTTGCGTACGACCAGCCGGAGCGGAACGGTCGGTGTCCATGCGCCGATCGCGGCGCGTACCTGATCGATCCGGCCCGACGGTTTGCGCGCGAGGTCCTGCAGCCGGAATGGCAGGCGGTAGCTGAACTTCGCGGTGCGTGTCTCGCCGGGTCCGACCTGCATCCAGTTGCCGAAGACGGTCAGCCCCGATTCCTGGCTGATGCGCGTGCCGGATTCCGGCTCGGTCGAAATGCGGCCTTCAACGGCCGAAAGCAACGCCGGGGATTGCAGCGTATCGTCCTGGGCCTGGAAATAGCCGGCGCCGGGCGCTTCGAAACCTTCCGCCGAGAGCAGCGTGCTGCCCTGCGGCACGTACGCCCTCAGGTAGTCGATGTTTTTGATGCCGGTGAACATCTCACCGGCTTTTCCGTGGTGCGTGCGCGAGATCGTGATCGTGTCGACGATGGCACCGTCCGTGCCGACGTGCATTTCGTGCCGGATGTCCTCGCTGACGACGCCATCGGTTTTGCCGCCCGCGATGTTGGTGTCGACGATCGAAAGGAAATCCGCTCCGGCGATCGGCTGCAGCGCACCCGTCCAGCCGAAATCGGCCGCCGCCGCCTGGGCCTTCGGGTCGGCGAAGTAGACCTGGATGTCCTTCGAGGCCAACGAGGCTCCCAGCGCCGCCGAGAGCGCCGGCAGGTCGGGGGTGCCGCCGGCCAGCAGTTTTTGCAACACCTTCGGCGCCATGTCCGAAATGATCTGTTTGGGTTTGTTGGTCTCGCGGTCGTAGTCGAGTTCGACCGCTTTTTGCGTTTCGAGCTGGAAATTGTCGGCCGTGATCGTCCGACCTTCGTCCGGCAGGTCGATGGGGCCGATCTGCCGAAGCAGCGCCTGCATGACGTTCGAAGTGACCGCGATGACGCCATCGACGGTCGGTCCGCCGCTCTTCTCGTAGAACCAGGTCAGCGACTGTGCAGACGTCGGAAAGTCGGCGAACCAGTTGGCATCCTGGAATTCCCAGCGCGGATTGACGAGCGCTAGCTGCTGCGGAGCCGCGATTCGCCTGTTGAAGCCGGCGCGCAGGTCGTACGAGCCGCCGGCGGGAATCTCGATATTTTTGATCGCCCCGTCCTCAAGATCCATCAGCCCATACGACCCAATGAAACCGCCGGTCGGGCGCAGTTCGTTGCTGTTTTCGAAGACGATCAGGTAACGGCGCGTACCGTTCGCGCCGATCGCATCGAGCAGCACGCCGGAATCGTCGGAGACGCGCTGCAGATCGGCGATGATCGCTTTCGTCTCGTCGCGCAGCCTGGAAAACGGCACCTGCGCCGTCTTTGGCAGGCTGTTGACCGTGACCTGATCCAGTTCTGCCGCCGAAGTGCGCAGGTACGGTAACGCTTTCGTCAGCGCGCCGGCCATCGCCGCAAGCTTTGCGGTCACGACGTCCTGCGAGGCGCGCACGGCATCAAGGCCCTGTGAAAGTTCGCTGCCGGCTTTGGCGGCAGCTTCACCGGCCGCCAGCACGTGCCCGCCGCTCATGAGCTTGCCGTGATTGCCGGTCACGAGCGCTGCGAGCTGTACCGAAAGATCGTCGATGCGGCTGCGCGTTTCGGCAAAGGCACCGGCCGCGCGGTCGAATGAGGCTTGGCTCGATCCGTCGATAGCGAGCGCCGACTGCCCGCCGTCGCGCAGACCGGTGGCGGCGTCTTTAACGCCCGCCGCGATGGCGGTGGCTTTCCGGAGCAGGCCTCCGTAGGTGAGCAGCGCCTGAAGCGGCAGGCTGATCAGTAGCGCGATGGCCACGAACGTGACGAGGCTTCGCAGATGAACCGGCACGAACGTCCAGCGGGTTGCCTGGCGCGGCATCGTCTTGATGACCGGATCCGGCGAAACCCTTTTCGTGAAAACCGCTGCTCGTGTCGATGCGCCTGACAGGATTTTTGTGGGCATGCCTACCGGCTGCCGCGGCTTGGCCGCAACGGTCGGTCGGACAGGGCGGCCCGTCACCGGTTTCTCCGCCCCCTTTCCAGGGAGATTCTTGAACGGCAGCGCGATCAAAAAAAACGGCAGCTTCAGGAACCCGGACAACGGAGTACGCGGACTGCGCCGCGGTTTGAAGGCGCGATGGTCGTCTCCTTGTGCCGAAATGGCCGAACGCACCGAATGGGCCAGCACGCTGAGCTTCTGTTCAAAATCGAGATCGGGCCGCGGTCCGCCGGCGCGGCCATGGGAAGCCTGCGAGAGATCGACGATGTGGCGCGAAAACGCCGAAGCTGCGCCGATGGGCAGGGCCCGTTCGACCTGACGCGGTGCCGGTTCTTCTTCCGTCTCGAAGGTCTCGTGCGCGACCACGCGTCCGAAGAACAGGCCCATGAATTCTTCGCGTTCTTGTTCCCTCATGATCGGAGAGATGAGAGATAGGTTTGATACGTGCGTTCCGCGCATGTGCGCCAGCTGAAACGTCCGACGCGCTGGCGGCCGCGCTCGGCCAGCCGCGCGCGCAGGGCTCCATTCGAGAACGTCTCGTGCATCACCTGGGCGATGTCCGCGTCGTCTTCGGGATCGAAGTAGGCTGCGGCATCGTCGAGGATTTCCGGCAGGCAGGAAGAACCGGAAGCGGCCACCGGCGTGCCATAGCGCATGGCTTCGAGCGGGGGCAGGCCGAAGCCTTCAAGCAGCGAAGGGAACACGTACACCCGCGCGCGACGGTACAGTTCGGCCAGCTCATCCTCCCCGGCGTACCCGTAAAAAACCGTATCGGCACGGGCCAGCAGACCGGCATCCCGCGCCCGTTCCCTCAGGCGTTCATAGAAATGATCCATCTTGCCGACCAGCACGAGCTGGGCATCCATCCCCTGTGTGCGGAGCGTTTTGAAAACGGACAATAGGCGCTCCAGGTTTTTGTGGGGATAGGCGTTTCCGACGTACAAGAAGTACGGTTTGACTATGCCCCTGGTTGCGAGATTGAAGGTGCCGGGAATGGTCAGCTGGCCTTCCTCCACGCCGTCCGACGCTTCATAGGTGACAACGATCCGTTCCGGGTCGACGCGCAGTTCTTTCGCGATGTCACGCTTGGTGCATTCCGAAACGGTGACGATCTTCCGCGCACGCCAGGCGGCCAGCGCGATCACGGCACGATACGCAGCGTACTTCAGTCCGTAGACCGAGGCCGGCAGCGTGGTGGCCCGTCGCGTCGGATAGCGGAAGAGGATCAGGTCGTGGATCGTTACGACGAACGGACAGGGCGTGAGGATCGGCACGTTAAAATGGGGAAAGTGCATGAGGTCGATCCTTTCGTTCCGGATCAACGGGGGATACCGCAGCTGTTCGGCGAGCGAATACCATCGAAAATCGGCCAAAACCTTACGAAAACGGTCAGATTTCGGCTGATAGAGATCGTAATTCTCCCTGCGAAGAAACACGACAAATTCGTGCTCGACCGGCAGTCGTTCCAAGTTCTGAATGAGCCTTTCGGTGTAACGGCCAAGGCCTTTTCCGACAGGCCCGAAAAATCGAGCGTCAATGCCGATCCGCATGTCAGCAGTATACCGCTTTTTAAGGCGATCAAAAAGCAGGCGATTTAACCTTAAACTAGGCGTTAAACTTGATTTTTAAGCTAAAAAATGATAAAATAATCTGCGTATCCACAGGTCTAAAAAAGCCCTGTGGAAAAACAAAAAGCAAATGAAGGAGCGGTTTTACATTTTTTCCCTTTATTTTAGCGATTATTTTAATAGCCGCCGGGATGGTTCTACCTATTCCGGCGCTTTTCATTTCTCGGGGAAAAAGATTGTACGCTCTTTTTTGACGATTTTAAGCATTGGTCTGCTGATCGCGCATCCGGTTCTTGCCTCCAACACCCTCCCCAAGATCCTGAACTACCAAGCCCGCATCACCGATGCCTCGGGTGTC
>CAZHHN010000015.1:0-26183 GCA_964532415.1 uncultured Gammaproteobacteria bacterium | reverse complement strand
TACGTCGGCCACGAGGAAGGCGGCCAGCTGGCCGAACAGATCCGCCGCCGCCCCTACTCGGTGGTGCTCTTCGACGAGATCGAGAAGGCGCATCCGGAAGTCTTCAACGCGCTGCTGCAGATCCTCGACGACGGGCGCCTGACCGACGGCAAGGGCCGCGTCGTCAACTTCAAGAACACGATCGTCATCATGACCTCGAACGTCGGCTCCGAAGAAATCCTGGAGCTCGGCAAGCGCTCCGGCGTGATGGGCTTCGCCGACATGGACGGGGAAAAGAGCGCCGATGAAACGCTCCACGAGCGCGTCTTGTCCCTGCTGAAGCAATCCTTCAAGCCGGAATTCCTGAACCGCATTGACGAGACGGTCGTCTTTCACGCCCTCAAGCCCGAACACCTCATCAAGATCGTCGACGTCCAACTCGCCCGCGTGCAGGAGCGCCTCAAAGACAGGCACATCACATTGGACGTCTCCCCGGCCGCCAGGAAGCTGCTGGCGGAAAAGGGGTATGATCCGAGCTTCGGGGCGAGGCCGTTGAAACGGTTGATTCAGGATATCATCCTGAATCCGCTGGCGATGAAGTTGTTGGAGGGAGAGGTCAAAGAAGAATCGGTCGTGAAAGTGGGGGTAAAGGAGGGAGAGATCAGTTTTTCCTGAATGCAAAGGAAGGCCGAGAAGCCTGAGTCCATGCAGAACTTCAATTGCCTCCAAAAGCCTGCAAAACTTCGTTCAGGTACCCTGCCAACTGCTTAGCTTTTGACAGCATCGGCAAATGCCCCGTTTCCATCTCAACCACCCGGACAGGCTGGGCGTTGACGATCATCTTGTCCTGAAAAGCCGGGAGCAAGCTGAGGTCCTTGGTGGTACGGACGTAGAGCTTCGGCACGCTCGCTGGGACGGACCATTCGATCGGATCGACGAAGAGATGCAGGCTTTCATGGACATAACGCCTGAGCACCAGCGCTTTCGTTTCGTCGTCCAGGTCGTTGCAAGCCACTTTCCCGATCACACGGTCCGGCGGGCGGACGGGGCCGCTCCCCTGCGCCACTCTCATGGCCAGCGGCTCAAGACGCGGATCGATCAATACCATTGAAGAACCCGAAGCTGGTACCACGGCGCTGACGAAAACGATCTCCCGCACCCACTCCGGCTGGAGCGTGGCGATCCGCAACGCAATCTCGCCGCCGATCGAATGGCCGACGAAAATCATCTTTTCGACATCGAAGGCTGACAGCTGATCGGAAACTTCCTGCACGTACTGTTCCAGCCTGACTTTGCCGAAGCCTTTCGCCGAGTCGCCGCGTCGAGGGAAATCGACCGCCAGGGCCGGAGCCTTCAGCTCCGGAACGACCCGATCCCAAATCCAGCTTCCCAAGCCGGCGCCGTGAATGAGCGCGAATCCGACCCTGCTCATGGTTTTTCTTTAGACTCTCTGGTCAGTTTCATTTCTTTTTCCTCAAATTCTCCTTCATCCGAAACGTGGTGATCTTCGCCACCAGCGCATACGGCACCGGCCGATCGGACGGAAACCGCAGCGTGCCCGTGCCACCGCGATATTTTCCCGCTTCCCTGACGTATTGCCTGATGCCGCTGCGCCCTGGAAAGAAGCTGACGTGGCTTTTGAAACCACCGAAGTAGACAAGATGGCCGTTCAAACGATAGGCAGGCATGCCATAACTGATATCTTCAATCGCCCGGGGTGCGGCCCTGCGGATCGTGGCGCGCAGCTTTCTCAAAAGCGGCCGGATCGTTTTTGGTGCGTGGGCGATGTAGGCGCTGACGGTTGTATGGGATTTCATCACGCCTCCATCATAGCAAAAACTCCCCGGAAAGGGAGTTTTTGAAGGCCTCAGTTCTTCTCGATCTGCTTGCACTTGGGATAGGCCGAACAACCGAAGAAAGGGCCATATTTACTCGACCGCCGGATCATCGGACTTTCGCACTTCGGACACAGGCGTTCCTGGACGGCCACGCTCCCCTCCCTGGAACCTTTCTGGTCTTGCATACTATCGCGTAAAGAATTATGGAGCGAACCTAGGGAAAACGATATTGAGATGTCAATGGGGCTTGGGCGGGTTCGTGTCAGCTCGCAAGCCGGTGTAAGAGCGGCCTTCATGCAGCGTCTGAGGAGTATGCAGGGAGGACTAACTCCCTGAAATACCAGTGCCTATGTTGTACGCCTTTTCGTATTCCATGAACGATGACCGTGACGGATCGAAGCAGGCTGGTGACGGGCGTGAAGAAGGCGGATCGATGGAAGACAACCGCCAGCCCGGGGGCGGTTCGAAATGACCGGACGGGATTGTGAACGAAGAGGACTGGCTGAGCCGCCGGTCCTCTTTTTGATACCTGGTCCGTACGCGGCTCTTGACATACGGATGCCGTTGTGGCAGACAGGAGACATGAGCCGCTCCTTGCAGAATCTTCCGGAAGTGAATCACGCGGCGATGGCGGTACCGGCAAGCGCCATTTGCCAATATCTCCTCCTCTGGTACACGGGGACCGACTTGGACGGGCGACGAAGCTGCCCAGCGATGGTCACCAAGATTAGGCGTGATCCGAAGAAACCCGGGGCCAAGATTTTTTGGATCCGACTACTCGATCAGCTCGAGGATCTGGAAAGGGCTCTTCCGTGCGATCCCGAGAACGCACCGGCGGAGCGTCTGGAGATAGGTCCGGTCATCTCGATCGAGAACGTGCTGATATATCTCGAGGACGTCGAAGGGCGCTTCAGGACAGAATTGCGGACGACCCCAACGCCGAAGCTGAGTGACAAACGGACAAAACTCAGAAGCCTGCGTCATCTCAGGGAATTTCTCCTGCGCAAACAGGGCAGGCGATGAATGTCGCCTGCTCGTTTTTTATTCTCCGCGACCGTGATAAAATCGGAGCATGACTTCAACATCTCCCTGGGAATCGGCATCGGAAAGAAAAAACTACCCGTCTTTGCGTTCCGCGCTGGAGGTCGATGTCGCCATCGTGGGCGGCGGGATCGCCGGCGTCACGGCGGCCTACGAGCTGGTCAAGGCCGGCAGACGGGTCGCGCTGCTCGAACAGGGCCAAATCGGCGACGGCATGAGCGGATGGACCACCGCCTTCGTGACGTACGTGACGGATGCCGATCTCGGGGAACTGCGCCGGACGTTCGGCGATGCCGGCGCCTCGCTGGCTTGGGCCTCCGGCCGCGATGCCGCCGACGAAATCGGGCGCATCATACGGGAAGAGTCGATCGCCTGCGACTTCATGCGCTGCCCGGCGTATTTCTACGCGCCGGACGGAGCCGGACAGGCGCGGCTTGGGCGCGAAGAGAGGCTGGCGCGGAAGTTCGGATTTCAGGCACGTCTCACGGAAGAATCGTTGGGATTCACGAACCTCGGGTGCCTGCGGGTGGAGGAACAGGGAAAATTCGACCCTATGAAATATCTCCATGCACTGGCAGACCGGGCCGTGAAGCATGGTGCGCAGATCTTCGAGCACTCCAAGGTCCTTGGATATTCCTCCGGCGATCCGCGCGTCCTCAACACCGCGCAGGGGGAAGTCCGCGCACGGGACGTACTCCTGGCCACCTACAGCCCGATCGGCGATCCCGGACGGCTTTCGCTCCGGCTCAATCCGTGGCAGACGTACGTGCTCGAAGCCGAAATCCCCCGGGGTCTCCTGCCTGAAGCGCTCCTTCAAGACACGCTCAGGCCCTATCATTATTTCCGCGTCGACCGTTTCCCGACGCATGATCGGCTGATCTTGGGCGGAGAAGATCATCCGACCGGCGAACGCACGGATACCGCGGCGCGCTTCGCCCGGCTCGAAAAATTCCTGCACGATCTGCTGCCCGGGCAGGCGATCAAGGTTGTCCGCACATGGAGTGGAGAGATCCTGGAAACGCTCGACGGCCTCCCGTACGTCGGACGGGTCGGCCGGGGCCTGTATGTCGCCACCGGATTTTCCGGCACCGGCATGACGTTCGGCACGCTCAGCGCCATGCTCGTCCGCGATCTTATCCTGAAGAAGCCGAATCCCGCCGCGCATCTCTACCGTCCGGGGCGCCTGACGGCGCTCCCCCGCCTGTTCGCGCGGGGCTGGCGCTATCTCGGCAAGTTCCTCAGGGACCGGCTACGCTCCGGCGGGGCGCTCGAGCGGCTCCAACCAGGCGAAGGCGCCATCGTGGAACTACAGGGCAAAAAAGTGGCGGCCTATCGGACGCCCGAAGGCGCCCTCATCAAGCTTTCCCCGGTCTGCACGCATCTCGGTTGCTTGGTGCGCTGGAACGGCGCCGCCAAAACCTGGGATTGCCCCTGCCACGGCAGCCGCTTCAAGAAAGACGGCGACGTCCTGAACGGTCCAGCTGCCAAACCGCTCGAAAAACTTTCCTGAAACGGCGGCCCTACCGGCCGTGACGGAAACACGAGAGAAGATGGTCATCGACCATGCCGACGCCCTGCATATAGGCGTAGCAGACGGTCGAACCGATGAACCTGAAGCCCCGTTTTTTGAGATCCCGGCTCAGGGCGTCGGAAGGGCGTGATGTCGCGCCGATGTCGCTGTGCGCCCGATGGCGGTTACGGATCGTTCTACCCCCGACGAAACTCCAAACGTAGCGGTCGAACGTGCCGAAGGCTTTTCTGATTTCGAGAAACTTGCGGGCGTTGACGATCGCCGCCTCGATTTTCATGCGGTTTCGAACGATGCCCTTGTCCTTCATCAGGCGCCTGACATTTGCGTGACCGAATTTTGCGACCTTGTTGAAATCGAATCCGGCGAACGCCTTCCGGAAGTTCTCCCGCTTGCGGAGAATCGTCCGCCAAGAAAGCCCGGCCTGATTGAGGTCGAGCAGCAACGCCTCGAAATGTTTCCGGTCATCATGCACGGGGACGCCCCATTCTTTGTCGTGATACCGGATCATCAACGCATCATCGCCCGGCCAACGGCAGCGCCGTTTCTCCTTCATATCGCCCACGATACCAAAACCCGCCTCAAGGCCGGATTCCGATGCTTATTTGGCGTTCGTGTCCGGCTGATGCAGCCCGAAAATGTTGTGGTCCGGATCGATCATGTACGACTGCCAGGCCATGCCCGGAATGGCGAACTTCGGCATCGCCTCGGCGGCGCCGAGTTCAACGGCCTTCTTCATGACGGCGTCGATATCTTCAACGACCATGGTGCAGACATAACCGTTGACGGGAGCGCCGACGTCGGCCGCAGATCCTTTGCGACGGATCAAACCACCGTTAATGGCATTCGGCGCATCCTTCGGGCAGGTCATGACCATCCAGTATTCCATCGATCCGCCTTCCCATTTCTTGATATCCCAGCCGAAGAGGCTGCGGTAGAAGTCGGCGAGCGTTTCCGGTTCTGAAGCATGAATCTCGAAATGCACGAGGGCATTCGCATTTTGCATATGATGAGAAATGAAGAGTGAAAGGATTCTCTCACGAAGCGGCGTTCTTCCGGTAGGCCAAGTAGGAATAGGCGACCACCCAGCCGGTGCCGGAGAGGATAGGGATGAACACCAGGTAAAGCGCCTGCCGCGGAAAGACAGCGCCGAGACAGGCGATCAATCCGGCGATATGAAAGATCGATCCGGCTTTTTCGTGCGTTTTGCGCCAAATTTCGTCCGAAGACAGGGTCCAAGGCGTGCGAATGCCGGCGAACCAGTTGCGTTTGAAGCCTGGCATGACGGTCCCGAGGAAATAGAATAACAGGCCGGCGAGCGGGGCGATGAAACGGCTGAAGTTGAAGCGCAATCCGAGATTCCAAGCCAAGACCAACCCCTGTAACAGGCAGAGGAAAGCAATGATCAGCACGATCAGCCAATCGTATTCCTTTCGGAAATTGGCATAACCTTTGTCGATTGGGTCGATTGAGGGCAGGACGAACAGCGCCATCGCGAGCCCGAGCGCCAAGAGCGGCACGAGCAGCGCGCCGACGTTTCTGGGAACCGTGCCGTTGGCGTAACCGGAGGCGTCCCAATGCATCACGATCGTCGCCGGGAGCGACGCATAGAGCGCCGCGGTCGCCGCGCAGGTGAAGGCCAGCAGCGCGCCGACCAGAAATTTCGCGTGTCGGGTTTTCATATCATATGGGTATGACGGGTAATGTTCCGAGCTTCTTACGGCCATGCCAGTACTCAAGTCGCCATCCGTCCGGGCCGCGTACCAGCCGCTCCTCGACTCCGCTGCCGGCATTCATGGCGCGGCGGCGTTCGCCAAGCTTTTGGCGTTCTTCGACCGTGAGATGCGTCATGAGCTGGAACAGCGAAGGTTGCTCCTGATCCTGCATACGTTCAGGCGACCGCGCCTTCCTCCTGCATCAGCACGGCGCGCACCGGTGAACCGTCGAGACCTTTCAGGCGCTGCGGCATGGCGGCCAGGATATAGCGTCCCGGCCGGACGAAGCTCAGATCGATGCCGACCAGGATGACCACACCGGCCGTCAACAGCGCGCGATGGACGGGGTGATCGAGCGAGCCGCGGCGCTCGATGCCGTAATAGTCGATCCCGACCAGCTTGACGCCGCCGGCCACGAGCGTCTGCGCCGCTTCTTCCGACAGCGCCACGTAATCGTCGAAAAAACGATCTTGGCGGATCATCTCCGAATTGCCCGTCTTGAAGAGCACTCGTTCGGCTTTCAGATCCTGCACTTCCGTGAACTGGATCAATCCCTCCTTGCCTTTGACTTCGATCACCTCGCACGGACCGAAACATTTGTGGAGGTCGATCATGTCGACCGAAGCCCCTCCAGCGATCGAATGGCTGGGTGCCTCGATATGCGTGCCGGTCACCGTCGTCATGCGGGTTTCCCAGATGTTCTTGCCGTCCTTCTCCAGGCTGCGCAGCTGGTTGAACTCGACCGGGCCGGTCCCGGGAAAGACGGCCATGCCGGGATGATACGGCACGGTGATGTCGATGAAACGCATATCAGCGCCGTTTGCGCGTCGCCCCGAAGCCGCCGCCCAGGTCCACGATGACGGCGATGATCAGCACGATCTTTTCAAACAAATCCCAATGCCCGCCGAACCAGACCTGAACCGCCGAATACCAGAGCAGCGTGAAGGGCGCAAACAGGAAGCCGAGGATCAGCCAGAGCCAGCCAAGATGCGGGGCCTCGAACCAGCGCGTGAAGAACTTGAGATACACGAGCAGCAGGCGCGGGGCATAGAGCACGAGCAGGGCGAGCAGGATCGGCATACGGAAAAGAATTATGATGCCCGCCCAAGCAGGCGGCGCATGGCCTGTTTGCCGGCTTCGACGCCGGGCTGATCGAAAGCGTTGACATCGAGCAGTTCGCCTGCCACCGCCGCGGCGATCATGAGCGTCTGGAGCAGACCGCCAACCGAGCGGCCGGACAGGTCATCGATCACGAGTGTACCATTCGGGCGCCGGTTGGCGGTGAGCGCTTCGGCGGTGGCACACCGCTCGATCCGCACGATCTCCCGCAGGCCGCATCCGGCGAAGCGCGACACTTCGGGGAGATCCGGCCAGGGTTCCGGCAAACGGCGATCCCTCCGGAATTCCGAAACTTCGACGAACGTGACGATTTTATCGTTGGGACCCTCGTTATATAGCTGGATCTGGGAGTGCTGATCGGCCGGCCCGACG
This sequence comes from uncultured Gammaproteobacteria bacterium, assembly GCA_964532415.1. Classification (GTDB taxonomy): domain Bacteria; phylum Patescibacteriota; class Patescibacteriia; order SG8-24; family DYFX01; genus DYFX01. The sequence goes on along the minus strand of CAZHHN010000015.1, from coordinate 18,591 downwards.
GCGGCGATTGGCGTCGGTCCGCCATCAAAGCGGCGGCCCCGGCGATCGAAGCGCTTGCCGAGACTTTCGGCCCAGAGCTGGCGGTACCACTGACCGACGAGCGTCAGGCGTTTCGCGTAGGGCATGAAGACCGACAGGCGTTTGCCCTTCCGACCAAGGAGCGCCTGAAGTCCGGCGTAGAGCAGCGGCACATTGCGTGCCGGGGGCGTTTTCCAAAATGCCGTACCGGCGTCCGCCGCCCCTTTCCAGAGTTCGTCGACGTTGATGCCGCCGGCCAGGAGCGGGAAAATTCCGACTTCGGTCAAGACCGAAAAGCGCCCGCCGACGTCGGCCGGCACCGGCAGCATGGCATACCCTTCGCGCAGCGCGATCTGGCGCAACGTCCCATCCGAAGGATCGGTCGTGACGATGATGCGTGCAACGGCATTTTTCGCACCGACGGCACGAATGAGTTCATCCCTGAGCAGGATGAAGACCGACATCGGTTCGAGCGTATCGCCGCTCTTGGAGATGACGTTCAAAGCCGTGCGCTTCCAATCGACCGCCCCAACCACATCGGCAACCGCCTGCGGATCGGTGGCGTCGCCGGCGAAAACCAGCCGCAGGCGACGCGCGCCGCGACGCATCGTTTCAATCCCTTCAAGCGCCTGGTACGCGGCCTGCGCTCCGAGCAGGGAGCCGCCAATCCCGATCACGACCAATGTATCGACGCGCGCGTCCAGTCTGGCCACCAACGCGCGCATGGCTCCGCGGCTCGGACGGCGCTTGGGGGCATCGAGGAAACCCAACGGATCGGCTCCGGCGCGTTGCCGTTCGCCCAGGGTCCGACGCGCGTCGGCAAGACGTCCGGTGAGCGCCCTGAACTCCTCGGGCGAGACGCCTTCGGCGCCGACCCGGTCGCGCAACATGTTCAGGAAGTCGTAGCGCAGTGCCATACGTTTCTCGCGTCAGTATAGCACGAACCCGCCTTCCGGCGGGTCTTTAGGGGGTGAAGATCGGTCCGCAGGCGGCGCAGCGGGCGCGGACGAGTCCGGCTTCCCGGCTGCCGCTGCCGGCATCATCGGCAACGATCGGAACGGGAGCGATCAGTAATCTCCGGCCGCAACGCGGGCATTCCGCCGCCTCGCATCGACAGGAAACGCGCACTGAACGGTCCTGCCCAGGGAGATGCAAATAGCCCTTGGCCATGCCGCAGGTCCGGCAATCCTTCAAAAACCGGTGAACGACGATTTTCGGGCCGGGAAGCTGTTCCATGAGAGACGAGCCTATCACGAAGTGAAGCCGCTGACAACCAGCGGCGCGTGCGCCAAAAAGGCGGCAGCGATAAAACCCGTCAGCACGGAGAGGCCCAGAAACAGCAGGAACGGCCTGCCGATTCCTCCGCGCTTCCGCGCATACCGGAAGGCGAACCAAGCCGGCGGAAGGAAAAACAACGCCACGAGAAGGCTCTGCACCAACACGCCGCTCCATTCACGCCCGGAAGCGTACGCTTCGACCGCCATGAGCGGAACGCCCAACAGATACCAGGTCGCAGCTGCCCGGACCGGAGCGACCCTCAAACCGCCACGGCGTTCGAGCCAGAGCATGGCGGGGAGGATAAGCGCGTGAAGGAGAATGCGCACCATAATCAGCGCGTCAGTTCGAAAGCATCACCGGGGTTCAACCAGAGCACTGCTTCGCCCGTGTCGACGTCAGAGGCCCAGCTGCCCGGCATGAGATCGCTCAATGTTTTTTTCGATACCGATACCCCATCGGACGTCACCTGCGCGCCGACCCCGGCCGGAACGCGCACGGTGAGCGGCTCGGATGTGCCGTCGTACTCGATCCGAAGCGGAGCGGCGCCGGGCACGGTCGCACGGTAGGTTCCGCCTTCGGCCACGGTGGCATAGGCATAGCGGCCGTCGAAGGCCGATCCCGGCGTCAACGTCACCGCAGCGCCGTTCGTCAGGTTCGTGAACGCCACGTTTTGATTCCCGGGTGCATCCCGCAAGGCGACGAGCAGTTGGGCATAGCCGGCCGCGCACCGGGCCGCGCCGAGATCCTTGTCGGGAACGCAATCCGATCCGAGAAAACCCGGACCGGCGCCGATCGCGTCCTCATGGTCGAGATCGCGGACGACGGCCATGCGGTCTCCGGGCGTGACCGGATCCAGGAAACGCCAGGGCCGCGCGTCTTCGAACGTCGCGCCACGCAGGCTGTTGCGCGGATCGGGCAGCACCGGATCCTTTTCCTCGAATCCGAGCGCGGCCGAGGCTCCGGTGAAATGCGCGAACCGCACATCCTGCACGATGACCGGACCGTCGAAATAGGTAAAACCGTATCGGACCGGAAGCGTGGCAGCAGCATGATCGAGCCGGCCGACGACGGTCGAGTCCCGGAAGGTCGCGCCGAAGGCGGCAAACGTGCCTCCGATCGCGTTGCCGGCCAGATACGACCCGGCGACCTCGATGTTCGATCCGCGGATCCAGAATCCGTGCTCGCCGTTCCGAACGGCCGTCAGGCCGGAAAAGACCGCTTTCCGATCCGGCGCGTAATTTATCTGACCCGTATCGTTGTCATCCACGTACAGCCCGGTCCGGCGATTACCGCGCGCAAGATTGCCGTTGAAGCCGCCGAGCGCCGTTTGACGAGGCGAAAGCGCCGTACCGTTCCGACCGACGGCATGTTCCGGCAGTCGGTACCAATACCCAAAGCCGTCCGAAGCGAGTGCCTCGTTTCCTTCCAGCGTGTTGTCCGGGTTCTTGATCAGAAAGGCCGCCGGCACGGCATCCTCCGCGAGCGCCCCGGCCAGAATGTACGCCGCCAGGTTCGTGCGGAACGTATTGTCGGTCTCACTTCCTTCGGCCGTGACGAAGCATGAGCCGTACGCATCGACCGCGGCATTGCCTTCGATCGTGGCGCCGGTCGTCTGTCGCAGTACGAGACAGCGGTTGCCGGAGGTGCGGAAGACGCTCCGCCGGACGACTCCCCCGTCCAAGCCATCGAGCACGAGCGGATGCCGGTCTGCCAAGCCCTTGCGTCCGAGCTTCTGGAATGCGACGCCATCGATATCCACTTCGGCCCGATTCAACGCACGCACCGAAGCGCCCTCTCCGGAACCGGCGCCGCTAATGACAATATTCCGGGTCAGGAGTACGGCCTCGCTCCGCAGCCCCGTGTCGGACGTATGCCCGTCCGCGAGCGGTTGATCAAAAACGACCTTCGCGCCGTCGACGGCAGCGATGACGCGCGTTTCCGGCGCGGCATCCGAAGCCGCGTTGAAGATGGCGATCTCTCCCCCGACCGGCCAGTTCAACGGCCGCTCCAGCACGATCGCCGTTGCGCCTTTTTCAGCCGACGCCGCCAAACGGCTCCACGCCGCACCGATATCGGCGCCGTGCAGGGAGAACAGGCCGCCATCGACGGTCAATCCGTCGTTTCCCCCGACGCCCGTCAGCGCGATTTCCGCTTTGCGGTCGGCCGGGAGCGGAGCTTCGGCGCTGCCGATCCGCAACGCGCCGCGCACGTCGATATGCCTGGCGGAGAGACGCGTCGACAGGTCAGAAGAAAAACGAAGCGTCCCCAGGATATGAAGGCTCTCCAAAGAAGGACCGTCCGACAGGTCATAGGTGACGCTGACGTTCGACGGGATCATCACCTGCGCTCCGGCGCCGGGCGGTGCGCCTCCCCAGACCGCCGGGTCGCTCCATGCACCAACCTTCAGCGCTTTGACTTCCTGAAGAGCCGGCTCCGCATCCGTGCCGGATGCGGAGCGGACGGACAGATCGTCGCTGATCGACATCTCGGAAGAGGATTCGCCGTTCCTATTGAAATCTCCGGCCGAGGAAATCGGAACCCCCGGGTGATAGCTGAAAAAGAAACTATCGGGAATGTCGTCCACCTGGGCGCGCCAGCCGTCGCCATACAGGATGCGGGCGGCCTCTTCGGACCCGATCCAGCGGAGCAGGCCGCCGCGGCCAATGGCGTAGACTCTCGGATCGCTCTGGACCTTCACCAGGCGCGATCCCGGCTTGTAGGTGACATTGCCGCCGATCTGATAGGACGCCAGTTCTCCGTCACTAATGGAACGTACCGAAGAAAAATCCGGATACCAAGAGCGGTAAACTTTTTCATTGGGAAACACGTAGCGCCTGCCGCCGTCGACGTAATAGACGGCGGATGCCGAGCCTTTGACGAGCTCGGCGGCGCGCACCGAGGCCGGCAGGGCGGCTGCGAACAGGATTCCAAGCGCGTAGGACCTGAGCTTCATGCCTGCCATTCTACCATACGAAAGCCGCGCGCTTCTGTAAGCGCGCGGTCATGGGAGAATCAGGCGAGCGGGAGCGGCGGCGGTCGGAGCAACCTGAGCGCCTGGCGCATCTTTTTGACGTACGCGATCGTCTCGGGCAGCAGAGTGGCTTTTTTCATCAGATTGACGGCCGCACTCCGGGCGCCATGCGTCTTGGCGGCGGCGGTGATTTCGGCGGCATGCGGATCCGACCAGGTATCTCCCCAACGGACGATCGCCTTCTTGACCCGCCCGGTGCCGGCATTGTAACCCGCCGCGAGATACTCTTTCACGCGGTCATTATCGACGTAATACAGATCCCTGACCGCCAACGGCATTTCAGCCAGCGTGGCGTCGAGATAGGCAATCTCGGCTTTAACGGCATTGAGCGGATCGGTCATGCCCGTTTCAAAATCCCTGATCAAGCCGAGATCGGACCGCTTCGCGAACATCGCGTAGGTACCCGGAATGAACTGGACGATGCCGAAGGCTCCGGCCGACGAGCGCACGTAATCGAAAGCGTCGTCCTGATTGGCGCCAACCGTGACGTAGACCGAATCGAGTGCGTCCTGCGCTCCGGCTCCGTCCAGCGCTCCGGCGTTCAGATGTTCGATGAGCAGGATCGCTTCGACAAGATCCGGATCGACCGTATCGGCCATCAACCGGTCCGGAAAGGCGCGCGAACGTACGCCGGCGGCGCGATACGCCGCGAAGGCGGCATCGATCGTGCCGCGCAGCGTCTGGCGGCCGTAGCTGACCAGTTCCGGCTGATGGATGGCGCTGGAATAGGGTGCATACACGACGTCGTGCAGCTCGTAACGAGGCTTCCGTTTGCTGACAGAGATATCTTTGAAGATTGGATAACGTACCGCCGCCACGACCTTGTCCCCGTTGTCAACGGCGAACGTCGAATTCACGCCATTGTTGCGCGTGAGATTGATGGCCATGCCCGGATCCTCCGCTCCCATTCTGATTTTGGTGCCGTTCTTGCTGACGTCGACCAACCTGATGGCATCGGTGCGCGGATCCCAGACCGCCAGCGTGACATCGACCCAGACGTCATAGCTCGTCACGACGCGCGGTTTCTTTCCGGCATCGGCGTCGATGCGTGCCCGCAGCATCTGGCGGGCGCGCTGGATGGCCGCAATCAGCGGCGGCAGGGCGGGCACCGGCGCAGAAGCCGAGGCAGAGGCCTCGACCGGGGGTAACACGCTTCCGGCATCAGCCAACGGCGAGATCGAGGTGGCCACGGACGCATCGGCGATGCGGTTCAGCAGCCGGGTACACGTGTCTTCAACAAGGCCGGTCGAAGGGCTGTAAAAACGGTCGTCCGTCATCTGAAATACCCCGGGCGGCTGGCAATCGGCTGCCCGGGCGAATCCGGCCAGCGCAAAAGTGGAGGCGGAAGCGGCAATCAGGATAGCGAGACGCAGGCGTATCGGCATGGAAACAATCATTGTGTGAGACGTATCCGCACGTGCGGCCTTACAGGCAGAATGCGCCGACCGTCACGGACCCGGATCTTCATACGGCGGAAAGGCATCGAGCTGCACGCTGAGCGCGAGGGTCTCGCCGTCACGCAGCACCTGGAAACGCGCCGCATCGCCGACTTGCAGCGCCTGGATCGCCTTGGCGAGCGTGTAGCTGCCGGAGAGCGTCTTGCCGTTGATCTGAAGGATAATATCCCCTTCCCGAAGCCCGGACGCGGCCGCCGGGCTGCCCGGGAGCACGGCCGCCAACCGCTCTTCGCCGCTTTCCACCAGAGCCCCCTGGCGGGAAGCCAGATGGCGATCTTCGAAAAGTTCGGGTGTGATCATCGCGTACCGGATGCCGACCCGCGGACGGGCGATCGCGCCGTAACGCCGATACGAATCGACGACTTTGCGCACTTCCGAAACGGGAATGGCGAAGCCGATACTCCGTCCGCCGCCTTCGACGGCGGTGTTCACCCCGATCACGCTGCCGCGCAGATCGAGCAGTGGGCCTCCGGAGTTGCCCGCATTGATGGCCGCGTCGGTTTGCAACAGTTCTTCGAGCCGTTCGGACGCACCTTGGCCGTCGGTCGCTTCCACGCTGCGGTCGATCCCGGACAGGATGCCGCGCGTGACGGTGTTGGCGTACTTGCCGAGCGCATTTCCGATCGCGATTGTCGTTTGGCCGATGCGGACGTCATCGTTCTGCGCCAGCGTCAGGAACGGCACGGCGCCGGCGTCGATTTTCAGCAGCGCGAGATCGTTGACCGGATCGATATCGATAATGTCGGCGGAAAAACTCCGGCCATCCACAAGCAGCACGCTGTACGATGCCGAACGGCTGCTTCCGACGTGGCGGTTCGTGACGATCAGCCCGGTCGCATCGATCAGGAAGCCCGTGCCACTGCCGGTTTCCAGGGGATGCGCGGCATCCGGTCCCGGCTTCCGGACCACGATCGAAACAACCGCAGGCGAAGCCTTGGCAGAAACGCGGATCACCTGATCTTCTTCGCTCACGATGGGTGCCGGACCCGGCTTTTGAGCGGCGTGGGCGGTGCCGATCCACCATGCCCATACCAGATGCATGGAAACCGCGACGGCCGCATTCATGAAGACAAAGCCGCACAGGCGCACGAAGCGTGACCGATCGAAGGAAAGGCGCATACCAAGGTATTCTAATGCCCGGAGGCCCGGTCCGCAACGCGTACTGAGACGAAAAATGCAACCGGCGTTGCCAGCGCCCGGACGGAATGATAAAATGCGAGCACCTATGAAGAAATTTTGGCTGATTTTCCTTCAGATTCTTTTGCTGCTGCCCATCGTTCCCGTGCGTGCAGCCGAAAGCGATAACTTGGGATACGTGTTATCCGACTCGGAACTAACCGATACGGGCGTGCCGGATGGCTTTTCCCAGCGGTTTCTCGAAACGCACGGCGGCGCAATCGCCAGCATGACCTTTCAGGACATCGACGGCAGTTTCAGGAAGCCCGGCGACCTCATTGATTACTACGGAAAAATCTACGGCGTGAACCCGCGCTTCCTGCTCGCGCTCATCCAAAAAGAACAGAGCCTGGTCGATGACCGCGATCCCAGCCAATGCCAGATCGACTGGGCGGCCGGCTACGGACGGCCGAACGGCTCCACCTGCGACGATCCCGCCTGGCAGCGCTACCGCGGTTTTGCCTCGCAAATCATCAACGCCGCCGCGTTCGTCCGCCATATCTACGACCAGGACCGCGCTGGAACGGTCCGCACCTTCGGATTTTTCCCCGGCATCCCGGCGGCGATCGACGGCCAGAGCGTTGTCCCGGTCAATCTCGCCAGCGCCATTCTCTACAGCTACACGCCGCACCTGCACGGCAACGCCAACCTCCGGACGATCTGGTCGAACTGGTTCACGCTCGACTATCCCGACGGTTCGGTGCTGTCCGCTCCGGATGGCACCGCCTGGCTGATCCAAGGCGGACTGAAACGCCGCTTCGACAACAGGAGCGCTCTCCACAGCCGGGTCGCGAACGACCGCATCATCCCGGTTTCGGACGAAGTGCTCGCCGGATACGAAGCCGGCGTGCCCATCAAATTCCCCGAATACTCGCTGGTACGCATCCCGTCCGGAACGATCTATCTCCTGGTCGGCGACGAGAAGCGGGCGATTCAGTCGATGGAAGTATTCCGCGCCATCGGTTTCAATCCCGAGGAGATCGATGACGTGGACGCGGCGGATCTGGGCGGATATGCCGATGGCGAAGCCGTTACCCTGAAAAGCGCCTACCCGACCGGCACGCTCCTCCAGGACAGGACGACCGGGGGCGTGTATTTCGTCGAGAACGGCAAGAAAGCCCCGATCATCGACGTTTCGATCATGAAGGCCGATTATCCCGACAAGAAAATTTCCGTCGTCGCGCCGGCCACGCTCGAAAAATACGAGACGACTGACGCGCTCAGTTTCCGTGAAGGCGATCTCGTGACCGGTTCCGGACAGGACCGGTCCGTCTACGTCATCTCCAACGGCCAGCGCCGCCCGATCGTCTCCGGCGCAGTCTTCGAACAGCTCGGGTATTCCTGGAAGCACGTCATCTGGACGACCGACGCCGCGCTGCAGCTTCACCCGCTCGGCGCGATCGTTCTCGGCCTGCCGGCCGCGGCCACCGACAGCCGGCAGATCGCGGCGGCCCAATCCTGATCCATGTCGATCGTCTTCGCCGCCATCGTTCCGCACTCTCCCCTGCTGCTTCCGGCGATCGGCAAGGAGCATTTGAAGAAGTTCCGCAAGACGGTCACCGCGCTGAAACGGCTCGAACAGGAACTGTATGCCGCGCACCCGGACACCATTCTGGTGCTCTCGCCACACGGCGCGGTCGAGGCCGACCAGTTCGTTCTGGATTTCCAGGAACGCTACCGCTGCGACCTGAAGGAATTCGGAATCATGGATTCGGCCTGCTCCTACCGCGCCGACATGCGGCTCGCCAGCGCCCTCAAAGAACAGCTCGAAGACCGGGCCATCCCCTTCATGTTGCGTTCGGGCGCCGGCCTGGATTACGGCATCGCGATCCCCCTGAACTACCTGGCCGCCCACCTGCCCGGCGTGGCGGTGCTGCCGATCGCCCCGGCCCTGCTGCCGCCGAAAACCCAGCATGAATTCGGCCAGGCGATCCAAGAAGTGCTGCTGCACACCAACCGCCGGGTGGCGGTCGTCGCCTCGGCCGACCTTTCGCACCGTCTGACGCGCTCGGCTCCGGCCGGCTATTCGCCCTTCGGGAAAAAATTCGACGAAAAAATCCTCGACATCATCCGCGAGCGGAAGTGGCCTGCGCTGCTGTCGTTCGAACCGCAGCTGGCCGAAAAGGCGGCGCAATGCGGACTGTCTGTGCTGACGGTCTTTTCCGGCATTCTCGACAGGATCGAGGCCGTGCCCGAGCTGCTGAGCTACGAAAGTCCGTTCGGCATCGGCTGCGCCGCCGTGCACTACGCCTTCGCCTGACCCGTCATGGAAAACATCGGCGGTGTCATCAGGCGCAGGGCTTCGGACCAGGATGGGAAAAAACCCGCGGCAAAAAAACCGCATTTGCCGGGGATCCAGCCGCCCGAAAGGCATGCGGAGAAATACATCCATACCGCAGATCATGCGCTGGCCGCCGAGATGAGCGCCTTCTTCGGCGAACGCAGGAAATTCGCCGTCTACCTCGGCATCATCCGGAGAATGGGTGCGGCCCGGGCACGCGCCATTTTTTCTTCGATCAAATCGGATGACGCACAGATCCGCAGTCCGAGAAAATTTTTCATGTGGCTTTCAAAATCGGAGGGGAAGAAAACGAAAATACCGCCCGTCCCGAAAGCGCCCAAAAAAAGGAGAGCCGCCGGCAGGCAGCTTGACTTCAAGGCCTTTTTAGGCTAACCTGAGCTCATGAAATTGCCGCTCGTGACCTTGCCGAATCCACGACTCCGGACGCGTTCGGACGAGGTCGATCCCGCCACCATTCAGACGCAGGAATTCCAGAACTGGCTCGACGACCTTGTCGAGACGATGTGGAAAGCCGACGGCGTCGGCATCGCCGCTCCCCAGGCAGGGCGGTGGGTTCGCGTTTTCGTGGCCGTCGACGGCACGACGCCGCACATCGTGATCAATCCGATCGTGACCAGAAAATCCTGGCGGACGGAAAACGGCGAAGAGGGCTGCCTGTCGGTACCCGGAAAATACGGGATCGTGCGCCGCTTCCGTTCGTTCCGGCTGCGCGGTCTGGATCGCCAGGGCCAACCAGTTACCCATGACGCGCGCGGCTTCTTCGCCCGCGTCCTGCAGCACGAACTCGACCACCTTGACGGCGTGCTCTTCGTCGACCGCGCCTCCAAAGTCTTTGATCTCCAGCCCTGAGACATGACTTCAGGACCGTACAAGATCGTCTTCTTCGGCACCTCGGACTTCGCCGTGCCGATCCTCGAACGCCTGGGGAGCGAGCGGGACTTTTCAATCGCCGAAGTCGTGACGCAGCCCGACCGGCCGGTCGGCCGAAAGCGCCTACTGAATGCGCCGCCGGTCAAACGCGCCGCCGAACGAATGGGTCTCAGGGTGTTCCAACCTGAATCGCTGCGCACGCCTGAGACGCAGGCGCATCTCAAAAAACTGGAGGCGGACGTACACGTCGTGGTGGCGTACGGCCAGATCCTGCCCAAGGGCCTGCTCGAAGCGCCCGGGTTCGGCGGCGTGAACGTTCACGGATCGCTGCTTCCGGCCTACCGGGGCGCTTCTCCGATCAGCGCGGCCATTGCGGCCGGCGAACGCGAAACCGGCGTGACGATCATGCGCATGAACGAAAGGATGGACGAGGGTCCGGAATTGGCGTCCGCCAAGGTACCGATCACGGAAACCGATACGACCGAAACGCTCTCGATTGCGCTTTCAAAGGCCGCCGCCGAACTGATCGTTCCGACGCTGCACGGCTATCTGGAAGGCCGTATCGAACCCAAGCCGCAGGATCATGCCCGCGCCAGCTCTACCCGCATCCTGACGCGCGAAGACGGCCGCATCAATTGGGGAAAAACCTCTGCCGAACTCGACCGTTTCGTGCGCGCCATGCGCCCATGGCCGGAAGCGTTCACCTTTTGGAAGCGCGAGGAAAAGCTCCTCAAAATCACGCTCAAAAAAGCTTCGATCCTCCACCCGTCCAGCCCGTGCGAACAGAGCGGCGCGCCCGGCGGCGTCTGCAGGCTTTCGGACGGTGCGCTGGGCGTGAACTGCGGGCAGGGCGCCCTGCGCATCGAGCGGCTGCAGCTTGAAGGCAAATCCGAAACGGATGCCGCCAGCTTCCTGAACGGCTATCCGGATTTCATCGGAGCGAGACTGGCATGAAAAGACCTCCCCGGCAGGAAGGTCTTTTCATTTCTGATGGCGATCGACCATGGACTCATGCTCGCCGATGGCGTGCAGTCCGACGATCAGTAGCGCGAGATACGTCCAGCCAAGCGGGTGATTGACGTACGGCGTGAACAGATTCGCGACGACGAACGCCAGGAATGAGAGCATCAATCCCATGGCCAAAAAACGATCCGCCTCCCCGGCCGTCTTCACCGTTTTCCAAAACGCCAGCCCGATGCGCCACCACAGCCAGATGATGGCGAAAAGACCGATCAGACCCATTTTCAACCAGATCTCGAGATATTGCCACTCGATGGCGCCGGTCGTGACGCGCCCGCCCTTGAACAAATCATGCATGCGGGGATCGTCCGACTGATAGGTAATGACCGTACCGAAACCCGAGCCGAAGACCGGAGACTCCGCGATCGCCCGCGAAAGCGGCGGCAGCATGTTCCAACGGCTCGAAACGGCGGCATCGGAAGCATCGAGCAAACGATCGCCGTAGACGTTCCATGTGCCGACCGTCTGGAGCCTGTGCGGCCAGGGAAAGATGGCCAGCGTGAAAAGGGCCAGCAAGCCGATCCCAAAGGTGCCAACGATGACACGGCAGAGCCGTTCAAAACGCGCAGGCGGAATGATGTCGAAACGCAGCGCGACGGGCAGCATGCCGGCGGCGGCTACGAGCGTGCCGAGCCAGAAACTGCGCGAAAGGCTCAGGAGAAAAGCGGCGGCCATGAGCACGGTCCAGGCCCAGACGCGCCGGCTCCCTGCCCGCCAGAGCAAAAGCATCCCGAGCACGACGGCGGGGATCATAAACACCTCCGAGGCGGCGAAGACGCGGACGGCGCCGGCCGGCAGATGCGTGATCTCGCTCAGGCGATACGTACGCTGCCAGGTGAAGATCGCCGTCAGGAGCGGACCGAAGGCATGAGAAAACAGGTAGAGCAGCAACAGATTTTTGGCGGCCAGCCAGGCAACGGCTCCCGCAAACACTTCAGCGAGGCGTACGACATCCGAACGCCCGGCGAACAGGTCAAGCCCGATCGGGATCAGGAGCAGGAAGGCATAGCCGTTGGCGTCAGCGAACAGGTCGCCGGGAGAAGCGCCGCGCGAAAGACCGCGCACGACCCCGAGCGAGATCGCTGCGACGAGCAGCAGGAGCGGGCCGGCCAGGTTGGCGTGACGGACATGCAGGATGCGCGAACAGCCGCGGGCGGTATGAATGATCCAGCCGGCAGCCAGGAGCGCAAACAGCACCATGCGGAACGAGAGCGAGAAGCCGCCGACATCGGCGAAAAAGAGGCGGCCATGGCTGCCGATGACCGCTTCGGCGACCGCCACCAGAAAAAGATGGCGCAGGTCGGTCAGCGACACGAGCACGGCACCGACTCCCAGTACGCACAAGACCGGCAGTCGCCAGGCCGGCAACGCATAGGTCAGGAACGACAGCAGTTCGGCACCCGCGCAAAACAGGAACACCGACAGGAACACGTGCCATTTCGAAACCCGCTCTTCAGGCAGGTCTACAACACGATGCTTATGCCTGACGATCTCGGCCGCCTGTTCGTAAGCCCGGATGCGCGAAGGTTTCCAGCCGAGCAAGCCCCAGGGGATGCGATAGACGAACTTCGGCAGCCAGCTGGAAATGCCCCCGCGCTTCGTCAGGACCCGGCAAAGCGTCTGCGGCACCCAGATGCCGACATCTCCCCGTTCCAGCATCGTCAACCAGAGATCCCAATCCTGAAAACGTTTCAGGGATTCGTCGAAACCGGGGAAGCGCTCGCGGCGCATCAACGAACCGGTATGGATGTAATTATGCCGTTTAAGACGTTCCGGATCGAACGGACCGAGCGGAAAGGCTTTCCAACCGAAGATAAAGGAGCCGTAGGCATAGGCGACTTCGGGGTGCGCTTCCAGCGCCGTTGCCATCAGAGCGAAGGCTTCTTTTTTCCAGATGATGTCGGCATCGCAGAAAAGCACCAGCTGACCGGAGCTTTCGCGGAAGCCGCGATTGCGCGCCGCTGGCCCACCCCGATTTTCCTGGCGCACATAACGGATGCGATCGCGAAACGGCGCGAGGGCGCGCTCCAAACCGTCGGACGAGCCATCGTCAACCACGATGACTTCGATTTCCGGGAAAGTTTGTGCAAAGACGCTTTTAAGACACCGGCCAATCGTATCGGCGTGATTATGGCACGGGATGATGACCGAGATGCGCTTCATACCAGACGCTCAAGAAAACGCGAAGCGCGCGCCGCCCACTGGAATTCCGCGTGCACCCGCAGGCGCGCCGCCCGACCGAGCCGATTGCGCGCCTCAGGATCGGTCAGCAAGCCCCGAATCTTCTCACAAAGGTCATCCTCGGATTCCGGATCGGCCAAAAGTCCGGTCACGCCATCCTGGATCGCTTCCGGCACCCCTCCGACGCGCGTTCCGACCGAAGGCAAGCCGAAAAGCGCCGCTTCCAGGAAGACCAGGCCGAAGCCCTCCATATCGTCTTTCGAAGGGCGCACGGCCAGCGCAAACAGGTCCGCTGTCCGGTAAAGTGCGGCCAGGGTTTCCTGATCCGGCGCGATCACGAAACGGATGCAGTCCGCGATACCGGAACGAACCGCTTCTTCACGCAATCTTTTTTCTTCCGGCCCGCCGCCCGCCAACACCAAAACGACATCGCCGCACGTTTTACGCAGCTTGGGCAGCAGGCGGATCAACCGGTCGAAACCTTTGCGCGGCACGAAACGGCCGACCGAAAGCAGAAGCTGCCGGCCGACGAGATCGTACTTCTCCCTTGCATCGCGCGCGATCCCCTTTCGTTCCCAGTCCGGATCGGGACACGGGCTCAGCACCAACGCCGTGGAGGGATCGATCCCAAAACGTGTCAGCTCTTCCGCCGTGGCGCGGCTGTTGGCCACGATCAGCTTGGCCTGTTTCAGAGCGGCGGATGCCAGGCGCCGCTTACGCGGATGCGCGGCAGCGTTCAGCACATCGAGGCCGTGGATGATCAATGCGTAGGGCTTTCCAAGGAATCTTGCGCACGTGCCGAGCGGCAGAAGATGCGAGACCACAACCCTGTCGGCATCGCGCGCCGCCAGCCAGAGACGCGGCAGCTGCCACAACCAGGCAAAAGGCCGCGCCGGCATGGGCAGCTTCAGAACGCGGACGTTTCCCTCCGGCAGCGCGCCGAACAAACCGCCCAAGTAAGCCGAGATTCCGCCGAAATCGGGCGGATACTCATAGGTAGCAAGCAGAATCTTCATGCCGCGCGCTTCAGGATGCCGTCGGTCAGCGCCCTGAGATCGCCCACGCGGACGGCCCCAAGCGCGAAGGCGGCGGCAGGATAGAGCGCGGCCCCGAGCGCGACCGAAGCCCAGATCGGCACATGCGCACGCACCAGCACGACGCCTCCGGCCATGACCCCGGCGGCCAGACCGGCGCGAAGCAGCATCCCAAGGAATTTTCCGGACGGCCAGTCCAGGAATTTCCCGATGGCAATGAAGCCTCCGATCACGAGCACTGTATGGCTGACGAGCGAGGCGATCACCACGCCGGTCAGGCCGTACCCGGGAATCAACGCGAGGTTCAAAAGCAGCGAAACGAGCATGGCCGCGCCCATCAGCTTGGTCTGCGTCATCTGCCGATCGGAGGCGTTCAAGAGCGAGCCGATCGGGAAATCGAGGAAGATCGGTATGAGTGCGAGAATGAGCGTCTCGACCGCCGCAACGGACGGCAGGTAGGCTTTGCCGTAGACAAAAAGCACCAGCTGCGGTGCCAGCGCGGCGATGCCGGCCACGATCGGAGCGGCGATCAGCGTCAGCGACCAAAGCGCTTTATAAAACAGGTCGCCGAGACGGGATTTGTCGGCCGCGTACGCGCCGCTCATGGCCGGATAGAACGCGGCCGTGAAGGTCATCGGCACGAACTGGAAAGCGAAGGTCAGCTTGTATGGCACGCTGTAGAGTCCCGCCGCCGTTTCACCACGGAAGTGCGTCAGCAGCACGGCATCGGCGCTGGTGTAGATCTTCACGAAGAAGCCGGCCAGCGCGAACGGAAAGGCTGTTTTGAGCAGCGACCAGGCAAAGTCCTTGTTCCAGCTCGGACGAACGCGCAGCCGCAGCTTGCGACTCACCACCCACCAGGACGCCAGCGCGTTCCAGGCGCTGCCGGCGATAAGCGCGACCACCAAGACCCAGAGCGGCGCGTGGAGCCGGAGGGCGATGAGGCCGATGATCATAGTCATCGCCTGCCCGACGATCAAGCCAAGGCCCTCGTACTTCAACACATGGTGCCCGCGCAGCACGCCGTAAAACGTCAGCGAGATCGCATCCAGCGAGATGACGGCGGCGGCCAAAAGCACCATCGTGCGCGTAACCGGTTCGATATGGAAGAGCCAGGCTCCGACGATGGCGGCCAAAACCGCCAGCGCGGTCAACGGCAGCTTGATCGAGAGGATCTGATTGAGGTAGCGCTCGGCGTTGGCGTGATCCCTGGCCGATTCCCGGATCAAAACCGGCGTCAGGCCCATGTCGGTGACGGTCGTGAACATCAGCGTCCACGACAGCGCAAAGAAATACGCGCCGGTCTGCTCGACCCCCGCCCAACGGGCGATCAGCGCGAAATAGACGAAAGCGATCGCCTTCTGAAGGACCGATGAGGTCAGCAGGTGGAAGATGTTCTTGGCGACCCCGGGCATAATGACCTTATTTTGCAGGAAATGTAAGGAAAAAACAACTATGTTTAAAATAAAAGACCCGCTTTGGGCGGGTCTTCACATCGTTTAGCGCTTTGCCCACTGGGGACTCTTGCGCGCTTTTTTCAGGCCGTACTTCTTGCGCTCCTTCTCGCGCGGGTCGCGGGTCAGGGCGCCGAGCGGCTTCAGGGTAGCGCGCAGCTCGGGATTGTGGACCAAGAGGGCCCGCGCGATACCGAGCTTTACGGCATCGGCCTGTCCGCGGATGCCTCCCCCGCGCGCGGTGGCGACCACGTCGGCGGTCGCGTCAACACCGGCGGCCTTGAGCGGGACCAGGATCGTGTCCTGAAGCTCATCGACCGGGAAGTAATCCTTCATCGGCTTGCCGTTGACGGTGATGACGCCCTTGCCGGAGAGATGGACGCGCACCTGAGCGATGCCGGACTTGCGGCGGCCGACGGCGTAGACGTAGGGCCCGCTGGCTTGGTACCCGGCGGCGGTTTTTCCGCTGAAGGCAGATCCGCCCTTGGCGGATTTTTCGGCCTTGGGCGCCGCTTTTTTCACGGCCGGTTTCTTCACGATCGTTTCTTTCTTCGTCGGCATAACGGTTATTTGACGATCGTCAGCCGCTTGAGGCGGCGCGAGCGCAGGGTATTCTTCGGCAGCATGCGGTCGACGGCGGCCTTGAGCACGCGGGCCGGGTCCTTGGCCATTTCGTCGGAGACCTTGCGGGTCTTCATGCCGCCCGGGTAGCCGGAGTAGTGGTAATAGCGCTTGGTCTGCATCTTCTTGCCGGTCAGCCTGATCAGGTGCGCGTTCTTGACACGCACCGTGCCGCCGGCGTCGACGTTGGGCGTGTAGGTCGCCTTGTGCTTGCCGATCAGAATGCGGGCGATTTCGGTCGCGAGACGGCCGAGGACTTTGCCGGAAGCGTCGATCTCGGTCAGGTCGCGGGTAATGGGAATGCGCGACATATCAGATAAGTTCGATCTGCACCAGTTCCGCGGCGTCGCCTTCGCGGCGCTTCAGAGCGGTGATGCGGGTATAGCCGCCTTTGCGGTCCTTGTATTTCGGTCCGAGCTCTTTGACGATTTTCTCGACGGCGTTATTCAGCGTGAACATGGTGTGCAGCCGGCGGCGGGAAGCCAGCGTGGCTTCGCGGCCGATGGTGATGGCCTTCTCCACGATCGGGCGGACGAACTTCGCCTTGGCCTTGGTGGTCTTGACCTTTTCGTACAGGATGACCGAAGTCGCCAACGTCCGGAGCAGCGCTTCGCGCGGCCCCTTGGTGCGGCTCAGGATGGCTTTTCTCGTCCGGTGGCGCATACTTATTTCTTTTTGGAAGCCTTCTTTTTCTTGGGCTTCTCTCCGTCGTCTTCCGTATCCTTCTCTTCCATCTCCCCGGCTTCTTCTTCCCCAGCCTTTTCCGGTTTGGCGGCCGGACCGGCATTGAGCCCAGTCAGCAGGCCGAAGTGTTCGATCAAGATCTTGGCGGACTGGCGGATGGCCTCGTCGGCATCGACGGTACCGTCGGTTTCGATCGTAAGCGTCAGCTTGTCGTAGTTGGTGATCTGGCCGACGCGGACGTCCTCCACCTTGTAACCGACCGAACGGATCGGGCTGTAGAGGGCGTCGATGGCGATCGTACCGAGTTCGCCGCGTTCCTTTCCGCGCTCTTCGGTCGCGACGTAGCCACGGCCCTTGGCAACGGTGATTTCCATCTCCAGCTCGGCGGACTTGTCCGTCAGCGTGGCGATATGGAGCGAGGGGTTGGCAACTTCGACGTCGGAGTTGGCCAGGATGTCCTTGCCGGTGACTTTCTTTTCACCCTTGGCGTGGAGGGTCAGCTTGACCGGCTCGTCGGAGAAAACCTTCAGGCGGAGCTGCTTGAGGTTCAGGATGATTTCGAGAACGTCTTCCTTGACGTTCGGGATGGCCTGGAACTCGTGCGAAGCGCCCTTGATTTTCACGGCGGTAACGGCTGCGCCCTGAAGGGACGAGAGCAGCACCCGGCGAAGCGCGTTGCCGACCGTGTGGCCATAGCCGTGGAAGAACGGCTCCATGACGAGGACGGATTCGTTTTCGCGTCCGCTTTCGGCGATTTCGATCTTCGACGGAAGAAGAATGTCTTCCATATGAGATGGGGGTCCCGACGGCGGCCGGCGCGACAGATCAGCAGTCGCCGGTCGGCGTTCGGGACGGGCCAAGGGTTAGCGGGAGTAGAATTCGACGATCAGCTTGGCGTCGAAGCTCTGGTCGAGCTCCTCGGCCGTCGGACGGTTGATGACCTTGCCGGTGGCGGAAGCGGCATCGATCGTGAGCCAGGCCGGGGTCTGATGCCTGGAAAGGCGCTCCTTGATTTCCTTGAAGGCGCCCTTATTGACCTTGTTTTCCTTGATCGTCACGAGATCGCCGGCGCGCAGTTGGTAGGACGGGATGTTGACGTTCTTGCCGTTCACGTTCATCAGGCCGTGCGTCACGAGTTGACGGGCCTGGGCGCGGCTCTTGGCGAAGCCGAAGCGGAACGCGGCGTTATCGAGGCGCATTTCCAGGAATTGCTTCAGGAAAACCCCGGTGTCGCCCATGCGACTGGCCGCTTTGGCAAAATAGCCGGAGAACTGGCGTTCCATCAGGCCGTAGATGCGCTTGGCCTTCTGCTTCTCGCGCAGCTGGACGCCGAAGGGCGTGATCTTGGCGCGCGAGGTCGGGCCGTGCTGGCCGGGCGGGAAGGCGCGGCGCGTGACCGGGCACTTCGGACCGAGACACTTTTCCCCTTTCAGGTAGAGCTTCTCGCCCTCGCGCCGGCACTGTT
>CAZHHN010000014.1:0-30228 GCA_964532415.1 uncultured Gammaproteobacteria bacterium | reverse complement strand
GAAAACAAAAACTGCCACTTGGTTGGTGGCAGAGTTAGTACTTACCCAACAAAAAACCGCCAGCGGATGTCGGGAGGAGCTTGTCCGATCTTCCGGCTGACGGGGCCGAATCCCTGCCTTGAAGGCATACGCGGGCTGGCCGGGGCCCGACGGGGTTGATCGGATGGTAATGAGAATGGGGCCGATCCGTCAAGAGCGTGTGGGTGGCGGAGGCCTGCCGTCGCTTCAGCGTGTGCGGACGGTAAATTTGTTTTATACTTAAACCATATGCGAAAAATCTTCTTTTCGATCATGCTCTTTCTTGGGGCGCTCGCGGTCGGCGCTTCCGTTTTCGCTGCCGGCGGGGGAGGCGGCGGCGGTGGAGGCAGCAGCTGCACCGAAGACCAATGGGGCTGCACCGAGTGGGGCTCATGCTCGCCCGACGGCCGGCAGGCGCGAAGCTGCCATGTCACCTATGACTGCCCGACCGCCAATACGCCTTCGCCCGTCACCGAACAGAACTGCACGCCGTCGCAGCCGAGCTGCACGAACGATGTCTGGACGTGCGGCGACTGGTCTGCCTGCAGGGACGGTGCGCAGACCCGCGTCTGCTCCCAGACTTTCGATTGCCCCGGTACCACCTCGCTCGCGCCGATCCAGAAGCGTTCGTGCGAACCGACCGTGCCGATAAAGCCGCCTCCGGCCACGGGATGCGACAGCGACACCTGGACGTGCGGCGGTTGGCAGGGATGCGACGCCTACGGCAATCAGAACCGGATATGCCATCTGGCCAAGGATTGCCCGTCGGTCGATACGCCTTCGCCGACCGCGAGCCAGCGCTGCGATCATCTGCAGTGCGGCGACCTTTCGACGCTCGACGCGCGCGTCCGCTGCCGGGTGAATCTCGCGCCGGCCGGCATCGACCGGGAACTCGAGCTGCAATATCTTCCCGAGGAATGCCGGGCGGAAAGGAACGGGCCCGCGCGCGCCGCCTGCATCGCCCGTTATCGCGCCATCGTGCCGTGCTACAAGCCGCCGGTCGGGGAGCAGCGTTTCGCCTGCGGGCGCCAGGCGCTCGGGCTGGGCTCCACGGTGCCGGAACTGGTCCGTGCCTGCCAGACCAAGCCGGATGCCGAACGTCTCGCCTGCCTGCAGGATCTGCGCGACAAGGTCCACGCCATGGTCAAGTTCCGTTTCTACGATCTTGAGGAACGCGCCGAGGACCTGTTCGACAAGGGCGTCGGCTCCGACCGGATCGGCGAATTCGTCTCGTTCATGGAGAGCGAGAAATTGAAATTCAATCAGGCGAAGACCAAAGATGAACGCATCGCCATCGTCGTGGCGGTGCGCGAACGCTGGAAAGCCTTCGTTGCCGAAGTGCTCCCGCTGCTCAATAAATGACTATGCGCAGAACTTCCATTCTCATCGCCCTTGCCGCCTTGGTCCTGCTGATCGCCGGAGGCTATCTCCTGTTCCGCCGGCCGCTGTCCTCTCCGCAAACGGCCGCTCCCTCGGGGCCCATTGCACGGCCGCTCCCGCCCGTGCCGGCCCCCGCTTCGGGAACCGCCGCTTCGGCCGAATGGGACGATCATCTCGACGCGGCACTCGACGATCTGAACGCGGCCGAATAGAAAAGAAGCCCCTTCAAACAAAAGACCCGCCCGACGGCAGGTCTTTTGCCTATTTCTTCTTTTCCGCGACCAAGAGATTGGTCTCCTTCAGCCGCTTCTTGGAGAAGCGCAGGTAACCGAGGTTGGCCTTGCGAACCTTGGCCCGCTTGATCGGCTCGATCTTGGCGATCGAGGGCAGGTTGAGCGGATAGATTTTCTCGACGCCGATGCCGTCCGAGATTTTCCGGACGGTCATGGTTTTGGAGACTCCGGCGCCGCGGACCTTCAAGACCATCCCTTCGAAGATCTGGATGCGCTCCTTTTCCTCGCCTTTCGGCGTGGTTTCCCTGATTTTCTGATGGACGCGGACGGTCATTCCGGGTTTAATGTCGTGCATACTTCACGAGTGAGGCGATCAGTTCCGCCACCTCTTCGGGGCGGTAATCGTCGGTTTGAATGACCGCATCATAATACCGGGTCGAAGCGGTGTCAAGCCCGTACAGGGCCTTGAGGCGTCGGGCGTTGTCCCGCTCGCGAATACGGCTGTCTTTGAGGATGGAGGCGATTGAGGTGCCGTCGCGTTTCGCCACCCGCGCGGCGCTGATCCCCGGGTCGACCGTCAGGAAAACTTTGACGGCCGGAATCCGCATCTTGCCGGCGAGATAGGCCGAGGCGCGCCCATCGAGTACCACGCCGCCTTTCTTCGCAGCCTGCATCATCCGCCGGTCGAGTTCCCTGTCGAATGCGGGGTGCGCTTCGGCGTAACGCCCGAGCTCGATCAGGTTCATCCTGCGCTCTTTGGCGATCGCGCGGAACTGGTCGCCCGCGCTGAGATGCCGCAGTCGGAACCGTTTGGCGATGAGGCGCGCCGCCGTGCTTTTCCCGCTGCCGGCCAGGCCGCAGATGATGATGACGGGCCGCTTATGCTTTGGCATGTTTCATTCTTAACGTCTTGAGGACGGAGGCGAGATCGGGCGGGAGTTCGGAGCGGTATTCGTGCCAGGCGCCGGACAGGTCTTTAAAACCGAGCAGCGCCGCGTGCAGGAACAGCCGCGTGCCGCGGAGCGAAGGCGTTTCGTGTTTCCTGCCGGCGTAGAGCGCGTCACCGACCAGGGGATGGCCGATCGACTTCATGTGCACGCGCACCTGGTGCATGCGCCCGGTTTCGGTGCGTACCTTCACGAGTGCCGCCTGTGGAAAGCGCTCGAGTACGTCGTAGGCGCTCGTCGCCTCCCGGTCGCCTTCCTGCGGTGTGGTCCGCGCCGACATGCGCCCTTTGCCCTTCTTGCGGCCGATGGCCGTCTCGATGCGGCCGAAGTCCCTGGATGGCCTGCCATGAACCAACGCCAGATATTCCTTTTTGACGGCGTGCGCCTGAAACTGCCTTTTGAGATCGGCGAAGGCTTTTTTCGTTTTGGCGACGACCATCAGGCCGGAAGCCTCGCGGTCGAGCCGATGGACGATGCCGGGCCGTTCCCTGGCGTCGCCGACGCCTTTGATCTTCGGATCGTGCGCCAGCAGGAAGTCGACCAGCGTCGACGTTTTTTGCGACGGTGCGGGATGCACCAGCAGTCCGGACGGCTTTTCGATCACCAGGAAAGCACCCGTTTCTTCGACAATTTTCACCTGGGGAATGGCCGGCGCGGCAACGGCTCCCGTTTTCTTCCCGGGCGTTTTTACCTCGATACGATCATCTGCTTTCAGCACCGCATGCGGCTTGGCCGTTTTTCCATTCACCAAAACTTCGCCGACTTTGATCAGCCTCTGGAACGCGCTGCGGGATCGCGCCGGGAATTGCTGTACCAGCCAGGCGTCGAGCCGTTCGCCGGCTTCGTGGTCGGGGACCGTGAGGGTGCGCGGGGTCATGGTACGCGCAGCATAGCGGGTTCCGGTGAAAATGAAAAATCGATCCGCACGCATTGACAAAAGGCGAAAAATTTGCTACCTTGGGCGGGAATAAAACCTATGGAGAATACCCACGACCGTCCTGTAGAAAATCACAATGAGTACGAAGCGTTCGAAGTAATCCGTGGTGATGATACGGAAGAGAAGCGCCGTTCAGACCCCGCCATCGACGTTTCTGTTTTCGGCCACGAAATTAGCGCTGAACTTGCCAAAGAAGAAGGAACAGGTGCTGCCGACATGGAAGCGAAGGCGGCGGAATTCAAGGAAAAACTGTTTGAGCTGATTGGCGAAGCCGTGTTGGCGGAAGTCGACGCGGCTTTGAACGGGAAGGTGCCGGAAGGGGAGCAGATGATCTCGAACGTCCTGGACCGCGCGATCCACGCAGGCGGGTTGGCCATCGCCAAGCCACCGGAAAAGGTGCGGGCGATCGTGGGTAATTCGCGTCTCCGCGAAGAGGTCAAAACGTATTTGGCGGGGCGGTTCGAAGACAGGCTAAAAGACGCGGGTCAGGATGAGACGCTCATCTCTAAAATCGAGAAAGCGCTCGATGCCTTCGGCGCCTGAACGCCGCACGACCGCCCGTCTGGGCGGTTTTGTGTCGACAAAGCGGCCGTAAACGGTTTTAATGGGCTCGCACGGGCCCGTAGCTCAACGGTCAGAGCCGTCGGCTTATATCCGACAGGTTGATGGTTCGAATCCATCCGGGCCCACCCAGAAACCTGCCTTCACCGGCGGGTTTCTGCGTTTGGAATATCCGGAAAACAATGAGCGCACCCGAACGGCGTGAGCGAGCGTGCTCATTGCCGCGCGGATGCGCGTGTGGTGCTGAGTTATCGGCCTACTTCTTCTTGCCCCGCGTGGTCTTGTGGCCGCGGAACTCCCTCCTGATGACGTTCTTGGGGTCGGCCACGCCGAGGTGATTGTCCCGGATGTGCTTCGACATCCGTTTCGCGACGGGGGTGGAGTAGCCGCAATTGTGAGCGCAAGACGCCATAAGCCTGTCCTCCTGACGTGCATTCCCGACGGCCGGTCGGGGCGGTTTTCAGATCCGAAACGATGGAGAGATCATAGCATGTCCAATGCCATTTGTCAATATTTCCCATCATTCCAAGAAATATTCCGTCTTATTTCCTGTTTTTGGTTCGATAAGTAAGGATATTTTTATGATCTTGAATATTGACATTTATGTGTTTTCATGCTATCCTTGGACGACATAACGTCGTTCTATCAACCCTGACCGGGAGTTCTTTCATGCCCGCCCCGACCGAAATCCTCAACACAAAACTGGTAGCTAGGACTACCGATCAGGCACTGCTTACACGGTTGATCAAGAAGTGCGAAGAATACCGCACACGCATGGCCGATCCCACGGATCCGATCATGCAGCTCGATGCGTATTACAAGTATGGGATCCTCAACCCGCTCCTCGTGCACGGGGTCATCAATGTCGATGAGATCTGGGAGAGTTTCACGGCACAGAAGTCGTTCAATAAAAAGGCGTTCGAGAACGCGTTGGGAGTCATCGTTGACTACAACAGCGGGAACTTGAGCAACATCAATCCCGAAACGGGTACGGGTCTGACGTAGATCCGTCCCCACATGCGCCCGGAAGAACACGCCTCGTTCTTCCCGGGCGCGCTGTTTTTTCGCGGTTGGGAACCTGCCGCGCGGCTTGACATCGCCCCTGTCTCATGGTACTTTTTCGCCCGAGTCCAGGTACGGACTTCAGAAAAGAGGAACCTTGAAGAAAGCTTTCTGCGCTCTGTTCGTCTCGATGGTGGCGGTGGCGGCTTGTGTCGATACGCCCCCCCCATCCGCTGACCCGGCCAGCGAAGACCCGCAAGCGCCGGAGACGGAGATGCGCCCGTCGTCGCTGGGGGAATTCGGCCGGCTGAACCCCAGCCCGGCCGCCATGCAGTCCTTCCTGGACAAGCTGTTGCTGGACGCGGGGAGGACGGATACGACGACAGAGGGATTGGTCTGCCAGAAGAACGGTTCTGTGACCTCATGTTGTCTCGACTCGGGCTGCTGCCTCCACTGCGGCAGCATATGGTGTTCGCTCACCAACTGCTAATCGAAGCAATGGATCCTGTCCGCACCGTAACGTGCGGCTTTATTTTTTGGGACTTATATACTTGGCAACACCAACTGAAAGCCGACCTTCGTGGGTCGGTTTTATCGAATCGAGAGACGTTTTTTGATTTCATCCGTACTCGGATCGCCATCATCCAGCAACATCCCAGCGATTACGGATCTCTTGATGGCCGTTACTTCGGTCCATCTGCGTCCGATTTCATTCAGCTTATTTTGTAAATCCGCGAAACGCGCCTCGGATAAGGTAGCTGCATAGGGAAACCCATTCGTAGGATTTTTAATTTTGGCTATTAAATCATCCGCAGAATGAACATCAATATTTGCTAAGTCAATATATGATTTAGATTCACCCAGCATCCCAGACCGTCGATCTTCCCATTCGGATTGTTCGATACAAAGCACTGCTGGGATATTGGCCCTATAGTTTTGCGATGTAGGTACAAAAAAATGATACGTCCCTGCTATTTTCTGCTTTGCGGCGAGCTTATACTTGTCGTTAATATTTCCACGCTCATCCTCCGAATGCCAATCCTTGAAACAGCGCCTTTCGGAGATTTCGGACAACACATCGTCACTCGGGCCTGCCGTCGGCATAAATCATGCAGCCGATAGGTCTAACTCGACGCCCATGCTTTGGTTTCCTCCCAGCGTGGCTCCGATGGCGACCATTGGCGCTGTCTTGTAGGAAATCTCTGTGAGTGTTTTGGCCCCGTAACCTTGTAAGGCTCTAGTCATTGCATCGACTTCAGCCATCTCATTTTGAGAAAGAAGGTCAAAAGAATGCTCGTCCTCTTTTTTCTCATCGAAACGATAGACAATACTCTCATTAGCCGCGTTATCATATTCAGATCGACCATTCAAAATCTGAGACTTTTCTAGTCTTGTGATCGATGAATAAATGCTGTCATCAAAGGGGCCGTAGTACCATCGAATGTATTTAAAAGTGCTGATTTTCCCCCTTCCATTTTGGACTTGCATCAAATCCAACAGGTAAGCCAGTTTCATCAATACAGTAACTGATGCTACACCCCGCTTTTTTACGATATATGCCAGCAACTGATCGTTTTTTGTAAGCGACATAGGATGCTGATAATAGCCATATCTTATCAAAAAGTGGGGTATGCAGCAAGTTAAGCCATAAATTCGGGTACTTGACAACACCAAACGGGCCTGTTAGGGTGTAGGCATATGAAGGCTGAAATGAGCTTGATCGAGTTCCTGACTGACCGCTTCCCCACCGAGAAGGAGGCGACTAGGTTTTTCGTGGAGAAGCGCTGGGGAGGAAAAATCGCCTGCCCGTATTGCTCCTACCAAACTATCTACGACGTGGCGGGTAGCCAACCTTACAAGTGCGCCAAGTGCCGCTGTAAGTTCACGGCTAAGACGGGGACGATTATGGAAGGCTCTAAGATTGCCATTCAAAAGTGGCTGCTCGTCATGTACGCCATGGGGACTTCCCGCAAAGGCATTTCCTCGATCCAGCTTGCTAAGCAAATCGGCGTTACCCAAAAGACGGCTTGGTACATGGCCCAGCGCGTGCGCGAAGCCTGCGACAACGCCGAGAAGTTGGAAGGGTCCGTGGAAGTGGACGAAACCCCTATCGGCGGCAAGGAGAAAAACAAGCACGCCAACAAGAAGCTACGGAAGGGGCGCGGCACTGTCGGCAAGACCATCGTGATGGGTATGCGCCAACGCGGAGGCCCGATGATCGGCAAGGTGATCGTCAATGCCGACAAATCGACGCTTCACAACGCCATTACGGAGAACGTGAAGGAAGGGACCACGATCTATTCCGATGACTGGTACGGCTACCACGGAATCGGCAAGAAGGGCTATGGCCACAAGATCGTGAACCATAGCAAGAAGGAGTACGTCCGTGGCAAGGCGCACACCAACAGCATTGAATCGTCTTGGGCGCTCTTGAAGCGCGGCATCTACGGTACGTTCCACCACGTCAGCCCGAAGCACCTACAGCGTTATGTCGATGAGTTCGCCTTCCGGCTTAGCACGGATACGGCCCTTTCTTTCATTGATGCCGTCTGTGGCAAAGCCAACGGAAACGCGATAAGCTACAAAGAGCTTACATCTTGATTATGGGACGCAAAGCAAAGCAGATCATCGAGCCGATCAAAAAGACTTTTGAACAGATCGTAAAGACGGTTGGGCGTTATAGTTACAAAGCGCCACGGACAGGCGAAAAGAAGGACAAGTCTTGACTTTTCCTGTTTCTATTTTTGGTTAGATCCAGTATAATGCAGCTAAGCGGTGTGGTAGCCGCGAGAATTGAATCTTTAACAATTCGTTTCGTCTTGCTAAGGGGGTGTCGTGGGAAACTACCACTCGCCCCGTCTGGGGTGAAGAAGGCCCGAAAGAGCCTGATTCTCCTCACGCGCCTCCTTAGCAGCACGGAACGATTTTTCGTTCTTGCTGCCACGCGTGCATAAGTTACTGGCCAGTCCGTAATCGACAGTTCTATGGCTAAACCCAAAGCACTGCCGCGTGCGCTGTATGCAGATCACCATCGTGGTGATTATTGAGCCGCCATAAGGGCGTCTTGATAGCAAAATAGAGCCTTTATAAAGCTCTATTCCGCTGAAACCGGTGGGCCTCCTGTCACGTGCAGGGGGCTTTTGCGTAGACGGACTTTTACACACCCAGTATACACCTGTCAAGGATGGTTGAATAGAAGGGCCATTTTTCACTTGGTGTTGCCAGGTATATAAGTCCCTATTTTTTGTAGAGAATGACCATGCGCGCTTTGACAGTTGGACCTTCGAACCAAGGTAAGATGTGGACACCAGAAATAACAAAAACCCCGCGTTTGCAGGGTTTTTGTGGTGGGCGCTGAAGGAGTCGAACCTTCGACCTTCTCGACGTCAACGAGACGCTCTAGCCAACTGAGCTAAGCGCCCACGGGCGCTCGGGAACAACGGCACTCTACACAGGGGTACGGAAAATATCAAGACCCGCCTTGACGTTTCACCCATTTTTATTGGAAACTCAAGGCAACCATCTGCGAGAAAGATCATCATGGGAACGTTCCTTGGGAAAATCTTCAGAAAATTGTTCAAACGCCCCACAAGGCCGGTCGTTGCTGGAATGACGGAGAATGAATTCTGGAGATCGGAACGGGGGAGGACGTTGATTGCCGTCAACGAACGGAAACTCCGTGAGGAGATGGGCGAACACGAGCGTCGCGGTCCGGCTTCGGACGACCCATACGATCAGCTCCGTTTTCATACCGAAGGGCTGCGCATCGTGGCCAGATATCGTCAGATCATGGACGGCCGGGAATACATCAGACGGCCGGTTCAGGTCCTCTCGTAGGCGCCGCTGCGTCGGAGGACCTTTTCTTTTTTGTCCACTTTTCCGCGAGGTCCCGATGGTATACGTTTTACGCACGATGCGCGCGATTAAAGGTTTTTTCCTGACCCTGTTCGTTCTTGCCGTCCTTGCCGGGGCCGGTTTTGGCGTTTTGGCCTGGAGAAGGGAAGTCGACGCCCATTCGCTCGCCAATATCGTGGTCGCACCGGCGCCGCCGCAACCTTCTCTGCCCGCAGAAGATGTCGTGGTCGATCCGCGCCTCGCGCGCCTGCCGGCCCGCGCCGACGGCGCGCGTCTGCTTTGGGCGCCTGACGACGGCGCGCGTCTGCTTTCGGCCGGATTTTCCGATGACGATTCGCTGGTTTTGAATGCTTCCGCCACCTCGGGCAAGGAAACGCACTGGCGGCTGATGCGCTTTGAGATCGCTTCCGGCACCCCGGAAACGCTTTTCGATTCTTCGGAGGAACGCCTGGTCGCCGGTAACCGCTCCGCTCATCAGGATGCCGGCAAGCTCTGCTATTCGAAACCGGGCGCTGCCGGACCGTTCGAGGTTTGGTGCTCCGATTCTTCCGGGCATGATGAGCGGCAGCTCACCTTCCACGACGGTCGTGAAGACCTGTTGTCACCGACCATTTCTCCGGACGGCTGGGTGGCGTTCGAGGTCAACTCCGATCGCTTGGCCAAAATGACGAAACGCCCGGTCGCCGCCGGCACGCAGCCCAACGGCGCCAGCAGCATCTGGAAGATCCGTTTGGACGGCACCGGCATCCAGCAGCTGACGCGCGGAGGCGACGACCGCCATCCCAGCTGGTCGGACGACGGAAAGAATATTTTTTTCCAGCGCCGTTCTGCCCAAGGCTGGGACGCGTACGGGATGGAAGCCGACGGCACCAACCCGGCACCGTTGCTCCGGACGAGCGACATCGACGAACGTTTCCCGGTCCGCCGCGCGGCGACCGATACGTTTCTGCTCGTCGAATCGGCCTCCGGCGCGCCGGCGCGCCTGAAACGGCTCGATGCCGTGACCAAGGCCGGCGCGTATCCGACGGCGGACGGTTTCGGTCCGGAAACCTCACCTTCGATTTCCCCCGACGGCGCCATTGCCGCCTTTCTCGCGCCGGTCGACCCGCGGCATCCAGACGCGCTCGGCGTCTGGCTGATTCCGCTCGAGGAATGAACGGCTTCACGTCCGCCCGCCGCCGGCGCTATACTGTCCCCGCATGATCACGAAGACGCGTGTCACAACCGCGACGCTGTTGGCCGCACGGGCGCTGCTCGGAGCGCTGTTGTTTCTCGTGTTCGCTTCCTATCTCGCACTGCCCTGCATGGTCCGGGATGCCTCCCAGTTCCAGGCCGCCGGCGCGGCGAATTCCTGCAGCGAACATCACCTGTTCAGGCCGCAGGCGGATCTGTCGACCCTCTTCAAGTCGATGAACTTCGAGACGACCTACCGCGTACCGCTCATGAGTGTCATGGCGGTGGTGCCCGTGCTGCTGATGCTGCGGCTTCTGCCGTCCAACCATGAGCGGTTGAAACGCCGTCGCCGTCGCCGCGCCCAGTCGCTGCCGTTCGCCACGGAGAATCCGCCCCGGCTGCCGATGTTCGCCGCCCTGCGCGACGCCTGACGATCCGCGCCCGCGCGCTCTCCGTCCGATTTTGAATTCACCACCCGTATGGAACACAACGACAAGTTCTCGATGCAGTTCTCCGCCAAGCAGATCTTCGCGGCCGGTTTCGTGGCCGGCGTTCTGGCCCTGCTGGCGCTCGGCACGGTGCTCTCGATGTCCAAAGGCGCTGGCATGGACGGCTGGTTCACCGGCAGCGCCCGCATGGATGCGGCCGCTCCCGCTCCGGCGGCACCTTCCGTCAATCCGTCCGCGCCCGCCCCGTCCGGCGACCAGGTCGGCACGGTCGCGCCGGTCACCGCCCAGGATCATCTGCGCGGCGACAAGAACGCGCCGGTCACGCTGATCGAATATTCGGACTTCCAGTGCCCCTTCTGCTCGCGCTTCCACCCGACCATGCTGCAGGTCATGAAGGACTACGCCGGCAAGGTGCGCTGGGTCTACCGCCACTTCCCGCTTTCCTCGATCCATCCGTACGCCGAGAAGGCCGCCGAGGCTTCCGAGTGCGCCAGCGAGCAGGGCAAGTTCTGGGAGATGGCCGATACCTTCTTCGCCACGCAGGACACCTGGGCCCAGAGCGCCGCGGGTCTCGATGCCGCCACGCTTGAGAATCTCGCTAGGCAGGCCGGCGTCCGCGACCTGAAGAAATTCAGCGCCTGCGCGGCCAGCGGCAAATACGCCGCGCTGGTCCAGGCTCAGGAGAAGACCGGAGAGGCGGCCGGGGTGACCGGCACGCCCGGCACGATCGTCATCAGCAAGGGCGGCAGCAAGCAGCTCATTCCGGGCGCGCTGCCGATCGACGCCGTCAAGCAGATGATCGACACGGCGCTCAAGGGCTGATCGGTCGCCGGAAAAAAGAAATGGCCGCTCCGGAAATTTCCGGGGCGGCTTTTTAAGCGGTGCGTTCCCGCTGCGCTTCCAGCTCTTTGCGTTTTCGTTCCGCCTCCACCTCTCGGAGATAGTCCGCGAGCGTCGGCGGCTGCTCGTCGAGAACGTTGAAAGTCAGGTCGGCCGCTTCATTCGAAAGCGCTGCAGGCGGCGTCGAGCGTTCCGGCTCCACAATCACCGTCGGCTTTCGGCCTCCATGCAGCAGAATGATGTCGCCATTGTACAAGACGAACGGTTTCGCGTTCGGTTCCGGATACACACGGACCCACTCAATGTCGTGAGCCCATTCGTGTCCCGGAATATAAGCGGAGCGAATTGCGAACGTCACCCAGACCGAGTCAGTCCGGAATTGATTGTACTTGAACGGCCTTAGCTCCACATGGAATCGCGTGCCCCTGTCGAACGTTGCAACACCTGCCACTCGGCATCTAATCTCCACGGTCGATGCCGCATCCTGCAGACCGATGATCAAATCTCGGACATACGGTACCGGCACCGGCGCTGCGAATCTGAGCTCCAAGACCCCCATCGGGTCCTTCGTGTCAAAGAATCCTTGGGGGATGACAGCTACCACGGTCGGGCGCGGATTGAACTCTTCCGGTTGCTCGATTTCTTCACCCGACATTGTATTCTCTCCCCCCGCCTCCCGGCGGGCAGAATGTGCGGTTTCGGCATCCTGAAAATACGCGAAAATGCTCCCGTTGTCAAGGTATGCCGGTTCCCGTAGGATAAGCCCATGAAAAGGCAAGCGGCCGCCAAACCCGATCTCGCCAAGGCCTACGACGCCTCCAAGGTCGAAGATGCTATCTACAGGCGCTGGGAAGCGAGCGGCTATTTCAATCCCGACAAACTTCCAGGCGCAAAAACGCGCAAGCCCTTCACCGTCATGATGCCGCCGCCCAACCGGACGGGCATCCTGCACGTCGGGCATGCCACCGGCATCGCCATTCAAGACCTGCTGATCCGCTTCAACCGCATGCGCGGGCGGAAAGCACTCTGGCTTCCGGGGACCGACCACGCGGCGATTGCCACGCAGGTGAAAGTGGAGGGCTTGCTGCGCGAGAAGGGAATGAAGGACCCACGCCGCGAGCTCGGCCGGGAAAAGTTTTTGAAGGAGGTCGTGAAGTTCGCCGGACAATCGGGCAAGACGATTGTCAGGCAGACCCGGAAAATGGGCGCGTCGTGCGACTGGTCGCGCGAGGCGTACACCTTCGACGCGCCGCGCAACCATGCGGTGAACGAGCTGTTCCGGATGATGCATGAAGACGGTTTGATCGAGCGCGGACAGCGCGTCGTCAATTGGGACCCGCAATTCCGGACGACGCTCTCGGACGATGAAGTGCAGATGAAGGAAACGAAAGCGAAACTGCTGACCTTCCGCTACGACAAGAGTTTCCCGATCGCCATTTCGACGACGCGCCCCGAAACCAAGTTCGGCGACACGGCCGTGGCCGTGCATCCCGACGATGCACGTTATAAGGAGTATGTCGGCAAGACGTTCGCGCCGATCTTCTGCAGCAAGCGCTTGACGATCAAAATCATCGCCGACAAGGCGGTCGATCCGAAGTTCGGCACGGGCGCGCTCGGTGTCACGCCGGCGCATTCGATGATCGACGCCGAGATGGCCGAACGCCACGGGCTGCCGATGGTGCAGGTGATCGGCCCCGACGCCAGGCTGACGACCGAAGCCGGCGCGGCGTTTGCCGGGCTGACCGTCGTCGAAGCGCGCGCGAAAATCGAACGCCTGTTGGCCGAGGCAGGGGTGCTCGAACGCGTCGAGGAAATTCCCCAGAACTTGCCCGTCGCCGAACGCGGCGGCGCGCCGGTCGAGCAGCTGCCGATGCTCCAATGGTTCGTGCGCGTCGGCAAGCCGTTCACGCTCCGCCAGGCGACGCTTGGGAAATGGAAGAAGGGGGAGAAAGCGACGCTCAAACAATTGATGCGTGCCGCCGTCGCTTCCGGCCAAATCAAAATTTTGCCGGCCCAGTTCGAAAAAATCTATTTCCATTGGATCGACAATCTTCGCGACTGGTGCATCTCGCGGCAGATTTGGTTCGGCCACCGCGTGCCCGTTTGGTACAAGGGTGATGCGCTGCGCGTGTCGGAAAAATCGCCCGGAAAAGGCTGGGCGCAGGATCCCGATACGCTCGACACCTGGTTCTCAGCCGGCGCCTGGACCTTTTCGGCGCTCGGCTGGCCGGGCGGCTTCAAAGGCGGCAGGAAAACCGGCGATCTGAAAACATTCCATCCGACCGACGTGCTCGAAACCGGCCGCGACATCCTGTTCTTCTGGGTGGCGCGCATGGTTTTGATGTCGGCCTACGCGCTCGGCGAAGTACCGTTCAAAACGGTCTACCTGCATGGCCTGGTGCGCGACGAACAGGGGAGAAAAATGTCGAAGTCGCTCGGGAACATCATCGACCCGCTCGACGTGGCCGCCAAATACGGCACCGACGCCGTGCGCCTTTCGCTCGTGATCGGTAACGCGCCCGGCGCCGACACCCGGCTCTCGGAAGAGAAGATCGCCAGTTTTCGCAACTTCACCAACAAGCTCTGGAACATCTCGCGCTTCGTGCTGGCCAGCGTGTCCAAGGTGCGGCGCGTCAGGAAAAAACCAATACCGAAAACGCTGGCGGACAGATGGATTTTATCGGAGTCTGAATGGGTTGCGGGACAAGTCAGCGACCAAATTCAGGCATATGAGTTTTCTTCCGCCGGTGAGCGACTGCGCGAATTCACTTGGACTGAATTTGCCGACTGGTATCTGGAAATCGCCAAGATCCAGATGCAGAACGCCAAGTTCAAAGCCACCACGGAGACGATCTTGCTGTACGTCCTGGAGAATGTGTTGAAGCTCTGGCATCCGTTCATGCCTTTCGTAACGGAAGCGATTTGGGATATCTTGGCTTCCAATACGGACGGCAAACACTCCTTGATGGTTGAAACCTGGCCGCTTACAAGGAAAATGTTCGACGCTGCTCATCCCGCAAAGCTCGGGGAATTCGGCAGGATTAAAGAAATAGTCTCTGAAATCCGACGCATTCGTAGCAACTATAAAGTCGAGCCGGCGAAAAGGATTGATGCATATGTTTCGGCGACCGGCTCTGTACCCCGGTTCTTGAAAGAAAATATCGAAATTATTCAAGCACTCGCGCGTTTGTCGAAGTTTGACATCCTTCCGAAGGGAGCAAAAACTCAAGACATGGCTCCGACCGTGGCTGGCGGCGTTGAAATTTTCCTGCCGCTCTCGGGCATGGTCGATCCCGCCAAGGAAAAGGCGCGTCTCGACAAGGAAAAAACCGAGCTCGAAGGCGTCATCGGGAATCTGGACGCCAAGCTCGCCAATCCCGGCTATATCGAGAAGGCGCCAAAAGACGTGGTCGAGAAAACGCGGCAGATGCTGAAGGAGAAACAGGAAGCGCTGGAGAAGGTCCAAAAAGCGCTGTCAGGAATCGCCTGAGTGGAAGATCGTCCGATACTTGACGTCCGGGCGATTTTTCGTTTAGCTTGATCCGAGGTCTTTCGAAAGGGTGCATCATGACATGGGTGCTCGGTATCGCTTCGTTCGCGGCCGCTGTTTTTGCTCTCGTGCGTTCCAGGTATGCGGCGACCCGGCGGCGTCACACGGAATTGACCGCAGTCACGCGCACCCGGCTTGTTACCCTGACCGGTCTCGTACGGCACTGGTCCGGCTGCGAATTCGACTTGGTCCGGCACGATTCGGATCGGGACAGGAAATCGACGGGCCGACGATGTCTTACGCTGCGCCCCATGCAGGGTGTCGAATGGGATATCTGGATCGACCTGCAGGAGCGTTACCGGCTGGGATATACCGAAAACGACCGGCAAACGTGGTATCCCGCGCAGTATGAATGGTCGACCGAGCCGTGGCTCAAGAAGGCGGTCGATCTCCTGCTGCTGCACATCGCTCAACTGCCGCCGCCGCGCACGCACGATGAGTGGATGGCGCGCTCGAACCGGGAGTTCGAGGCCCGTATGACGGCGCATCGGATATGGATGGCGGAACTATCCGCCCGACCCGCCGACTTCCCATCACTCGACGATCCGTGCGATGACATGGAGTAGCCGCCTCGCTTCAAACCGGGGCGGATTTTTCTTTGGAATGCGGCGCGTGTCTCATTGACGCTTTGCCCATTCCACGTCTAAAGTATGAACGTGTACCTTCGAAAGGACGCAAACAATGAGCGAAGCAGATGGTTCGGCCATACGCCGGACGTTCCTGGCATGGCTTTCGCAGCCTAGGCTGCCGCCTAACAAGTGCGAGCCAGCCATCAAGATGGCCGGACTCCTCGGGCCTTCATGGCCGCCGGAGGAACGTGTAGCGCTTGCCGATCGCCTGCTCTTCCAGGCGTCGCTTCTTCAGGAGACGCCCCCGTCCGACCATCCGCGCTTGCTGGTGATGGCTCTACGCAAGGCTGCTGCTTTGGCTCCCTTCGCGTTCGCGCCGCGGTTTCTCGCATATCTGCGTCCAGATGATGATCTGACGGTGCGGCGATCTGCGCTTGAATCCCTGAAAGTGATGTGCACCGCGGGTCCACCTTCGGAACCACAGACCGAGCTGTGGGCTGGTCTTGAGGCTGTACTGGCATCGTGCGTGCGGGAGGATCCCGCCGCGTCCGCAGAACTCGCGCCGCTGGCTTTTGCGGTGGCCGTGGCATCCGACATGCCGGAAGCCGTCAACTTCGTCGGCGAGCTGTCAGACCGGCTGCCGCTCTTCGCCGCACAGTCCGCTTTCCTGCTGAACGAGATCTTGGCGGGTTGGCACCAAGCCGGCGTCAACGCGCTTGCCGGTGCGTGTCTTCAGGGGATGATCGGTCTTCTTGAAGAACGCGTACTTCTCGCTTCGTAAGCATGGCTCGTCTCCCATGCCCCGTCTTACCCCGGGGCTTTTAAAATCCGAGGATAGGCGGCGGTTGACAGAATCAGACTTTTCCGCTAGTATGCGCAGTCATCTTTCTTCTCACTTCCCAGCCTGGATTATGAAAAAAGCTTTGATGTTCGCGGTCCTGTGCGTGCTGCCGTTGTCGTCGCTTGTGGCGATCCGGCCGGTTTCCGCCGCGATCGCTCCGGGCGACGTGGTCAAGGGCTCCGGCCCGACGGTCTATTTCGTCACCAGCGACCGCAAGCGCCTGGCGTTCGCCGATGAGCGGACCTTTCGGAGCTGGTATCCGGACTTCTCGTCGGTCGCATCGGTGGCCGATTCCGATCTCGCGGAGCTGCCGTTCGGCGGACTGGCGCCGTTCCGTCCGGGCGCCCTGCCGATCAAGGGCGCGACCGAAGCCCGCGTCTATGCCATCGACCGGAGCGGCGCCCTGCGCTGGCTTTCGAGCGAACCGGTGGCGCGCATGATCTACGGCGATGACTGGAGCCGGAAGCTCGCGGTCGTTCCGGACACGACTCTAGCGGCCTATGGCCACGGTCCCGACGTCACCGCCGCCGGGCAGTATTGGTGGATGCAGGAACGCGATGCCTCGCCAAGCCTCGGCGACGTCAGCTATCGGATGGCGGCGGCCAAGCCGCCGCTCAACGCCGGTCTCGGCACGGTGCTGGCCAGCGCTCCGGCCAAGCCGGCCCCGACGCGCATTATCATTTTGCCGAAGGTCATCAACGATAACGGAGGCGGCGGAAAGGAAGGCGACCCGGAATACTTCATCAACGGCGCCCTGGTCATGCCGCAGGAGGGCTACAACGTCCTGCCGGGCAGCTACAAGATCTACCACGGCCAATTCCCCGGATACGCGGCTTCGGCTTGGTCAGGCGACTGCACGCCCGACGGCGTCGTGACCGTGCCGGCCAACGAGACGCGCGCCTGCTTCATCACCTTCGACGACATTCCGGACGCGGTCTACGGCAGCAAATCCAACCGCCCTCCGACGCTGACGCTCTACGCGTATGTCCAGAACGCGCATGGCGGCCGCCTGCATGACCAGGACATCAGGCTGTTCATCGGCGGCATGCAGGTCGTGAGCGGCAGCCCCTCCGCCATCGCGCCGGAGGACTACACCGTCTATCGCGTCGTCCCGCCGGGTTATACTGCCTCCGAATGGAGCGGCGACTGTACGCCGCAGGGCACGCTTGCCCTCCGGAACGGCGACGAGAAAACCTGCGCCATCACCCTTCACGACTGATGCCATCCCGCCCGCCGCCGGCCTTGACGCCCGGCGGCGTTTTCGGCTATGTTCGAAATACCCACGATCCTTGAAAGAGGCCGGACATGACGCTTCCCCAAGTGCTGGTGTTGATGACCGCTCTCGCGTTCTTTCGCTGGGCTCTGAAATGCCGGCATTTGCGCCGGGCGGAGGATCGTTTGCGCGATCCCATTTCGAGAGCGCTCGAAAAGTTGATTGAAGCCATCGACGAAGATCCGAATTCTATTCAGATCCTGCAATATTCTTCGGTGATGGTCGGATATGTTTCGGTTCGCTTCAACCCTCAGCCGGTGCATCTGGTCGAATGCCAGTTCTTCGCGCCCGAAGATGGCGCCCGCGCGTTCATCTTCCGCTTCACCGCAAGACTGTGCGCCGGCCGTCCTCCGGTCTTCCGCCTGAAATGCTGGCACCCCGAAGCATTGGCGCCCGCCTTCCCGCCCCCGGGCACCGTCTGCCGGAGCCCTTGGTACGTAAACCGCATGCGGACGCTGGCACGATCGCTGCAGGCCTGCGCGAAGAAACCCGCCCCGCTTCAGCCGTTGTCCGCCGCTTGACCGCGCGCGGATTTTCATTTACATTCCCGGCATCGCGAGCCCTTTCAAAGGAACGACGTATGTCGCCCATCAAGCCGGTGCTTCTGCTTGCCGCGTGCTTCATGGCATATCGTTGGATCGCTTCTGCCTATTTCCGGTGGGCGGAGCGGCGGCTGCGCCAACCGGTTTCGAACACCATCGAGGCGCTGATCGCGCGCCTGCGGGATGCAGATCAGCCACTGCTGATGATCGAGATCGAGCCCGGCGAACATCGCGGGATCCGCGGCATGACGGTTCGCTGCACGTACCGTGTCATCGGGCACGGTCCCGCGCTCAGTTTCGTGCGCCGGCGCCGGCGCGGCAAGACCGTCTACCGGCTCATCCGTTGGAACGCCGGTACCGGCTTCCTGGCGTGCCTGCCCATCAGCGCGGCTGCTCGGAGTGCACGCTACCGGTGGACGTTGATGGCGCGTCTGGAGGAAGCCGCCAATGAGTATTTCGGCCATCTCTACCCGGTTCTGATCCGCCGATGCTGACCACGTCTCGCTACGCCGGCATGAGGTGGTCGGACAACGCCGGAAAACCGCCGTCCGCGGCCTTGACCCCGGGCGGCTTTTTTGTTAGCGTCGCGGCATCACGTTCGAGAGGAATGCCATGTCCTTTTTCGCCAGGAAGTTTCTTGTGTTCGGTTGCGTGGTCGTTGTCCACTACTTCGGCATCATCTGGGCCGTATGGAGGTCGGACACGGGGACGTTCGAATGGCTGGTCGTGTGCGTCTGCCTTGTGGTCATCTTGCCGATATTCGTGAGCGGCAACCCACATTGGTGTCTGTGGCGTACCTGCCGTCGGCAACGCCCCGAGGCCGAGTCGCAGCTCAACCGGATGATCGCTACGGTACACTCCTTCCGTGACGCTGGGCGTTGGGCCATTCGGCGGATGCCCTGCCCGATACCCTGTCCCGAGAATGCGGAGCGTTTGATGCTGGGCCTCACGGATGATCGGGATACGTTCTATGATCTGGAGTGTCACCGCCTGCTGGGCGGCAAACGGGCCGGTTGGATCTGCTTCACACTCAGAATAGAGATGAAGGACCAAGGAAAGACGGCAAGGACCGTCGCCTATCCAAACCCGTACGACTACGCGCCGCCGCCGGCATGGCTTACCGACAGGCTGGAAGTGCTCTGCCTCCTGTACGGCATAGACCAGTGGCATTCGCCGCTTCCGACGCCCTCCCCGCATCCGCACGTGCCAGTCGAAACGCATCCGTCTGCGCCGTCTGCGAATTGACCCCGGGCGGCTTTTTTGTTAGAGATGGTTCCGGGAGGAATCCATGCCGCACCCCGCGCGATGGCTGCTCGGTCTGGTATTGGCCACGGCTACCGGTATGCATCTGGCCGCCCGCCGCCGGCGACGCCATACCGTTCGAAGTTTTCTCCAGGCGATGAAGGACGGACAGGTCCGGGTGTATTCAACAAGGTTCTCGTCGCCCGACCCCGGTGTCCACGAACTTGCCTATCACGGCGAGGCGCAGGGAACCCGCTTCCATTTCGCCGCGCGTGTCAATTGGCGTGGCCGCCGGGTCTGGGTTCTGACATGGACCGGCATGGTGAAAGAACGTTGGGCTGACGATGAGCGCCCCACGCCCCTTGTCTCGCTCGCCGCCATCTCGGCGGCTCTCAGGCGCCTCCCGGTCCGTCCTCACGGGAGCGGACGCTGACAACCCGTTCGGGTTGTTTTTTTGCGCCTTTCCGGCTAAAGTCTGTCCATATGAAAGCCCCGTCCGAAGCCGCCGTTGCGCACCTTCTTGGTCATCAGGTCGCCGACGTCATCGACCCCGAAAGCCTTGCAAAGAAACTGCGCTCCGGCAAAAAGCTGCGCATCAAGCTCGGCGCCGATCCTTCGCGCCCGGACCTGCATATCGGCCATGCGGTGGTGCTGCGCAAGCTGCGCGAATTCCAGGACCTCGGCCACACGGTCATCTTTTTGATCGGCGACTTCACCGCGCTGATCGGCGACCCGACCGGAAAATCCAAAACGCGCCCGATGCTTTCCGCCAGGGAGATCAAAGCCAACGCCGCCACCTACCTGAAACAAGTTGGAAAGATTTTGGACGTGAAGAAAGGCGAAATCCGCTGCAACTCCGAATGGCTCGGAAAAATGAAGGCAGCCGATGTCGTTTCGCTCTGCGCGCAATTCACCGTGGCGCGCATCATCGAGCGCGACGATTTTTCAAAGCGCCTGAAAGAGCGGACCGACGTCCATATGCACGAGCTGCTCTACCCGATGCTCCAGGCCTACGACTCGGTCGCGCTGAAAGCCGATGTTGAGCTCGGCGCCACCGACCAGACCTTCAACCTCTTGGCCGGCCGGGCGCTCATGAAAAAGAAGGAGCTGGTTCCGCAGGATATCCTGACCACGCCGATCCTGGTCGGCACCGACGGCGTCGAGAAGATGTCGAAGTCGCTCGGCAACATCATCGGCCTGGCGGATTCCGCCGATGAGATGTTCGGAAAAACCATGTCGATCCCAGATGCGGCGCTGGATAATTGGCTGACACTGGCCGCTGATTATTCGAAGGAAGAAATCGAAGCCGAGAAAGCTTCGCTGAAGAAAGGCCAGAATCCACGCGATGTGAAGCTGCGTCTCGCCAAGCGGATCGCCGCCATGTATCACGGCGAGAAAGCGGCCGAAGCGGCCGAAGCGGCGTTCAAGGCGCGGTTCCAGAAAGGGGAGATGCCAGCGAAAATGCGGGCAATTGCCTGGACAACGATTTTGGATGCCGTGCATGACGGTCGGCGGCTGCAAGATGTCGTCGCGCATTGTTTCGGCGTTTCGAAATCGCAGGCGAGACGTGATATTGCGCAGGGTGGTGTGAGATTGGATGGAGTCGTTGTAAAGGACCCGCTGCTTTCGGTGAAAGACGGAGAGCATGTTCTCCAGAAAGGCAAGCTGCATTTTGTAAAGGTGATTTGATTAAGGCGGCGGGTGACCCGCGGCATCCTCTCCGACCGCGAGCTTGTCGAGCGGGAGGGGAGGATGCCAGAGGGGCAGGACCCGCCGCCCTCGTGGCCTGCTCAGATGATTTCGTATTTCAATTCGCGAAACTGGTCTTATGCTGCTCGTCCGCTCCGAAATCCGCGCCCGCGACACGGGCTCTCGCCGCCGAAGCTGGCGGGCTCGGCCCTCCGCGCTCGGCTCTCGCCTCCGCGAGGGTCGCGGGCACGGATCTCTTCGCGGACTCGCCAGATGAACTGCATTTCCCGCCATTATTACCGATATGTACCTGATTGAAGCACTCAAATCTGGATTAGCCGCAGCGCTTTCCAAAGCGACGGAGTCGGAAATCTCCGCCGACGTTTTCGAATATCCGGAGCTTCCCGAAAACGGCGACCTGGCCTTCCCGTGCTTCCCACTCGCCAAAAGCCTGAAACAGCCGCCGCCGAAGATCGCCGCCGATCTCGCCGCCAAAATCATACTGCCGGAGGGTTTCGCACGTGCCGGGGTGAAGGGGCCGTATCTCAACTTTTTTCTCGATCACGCCTACGTGCTCGACCATGCCGTCGCTTCGGTGCGCGAGGCCGGGGCCGCATACGGGGATCGCAAAGCCACGCTGCCGGAAACCGTCATGGTCGAATACGTCAGCCCGAACACCAATAAGCCGCTGCACCTCGGCCACCTGCGCAACGGCCTGATCGGCGAAGCGGCCTGCCATCTGCTTGAAAGCCAGGGCCATCGCGCCATACGCGCCATGGTGCTGAACGACCGCGGCTTGGCGATCGCCAAGGCGATGGTCGCCTATGCCAAATGGGGCGACGGCAAGACGCCGGAATCTTCCGGGATGAAAGGCGATCATTTCGTGGCCGAGTGGTACGTGCTTTTCGAGAAGAAGCTTAAGGAGGGGGAAGCGTGGCTTGAGGAAGCCGCCGTCGAAACGGTCCGCACATGGGAAGAAGGTGATGCGGCGACCCGCGCGCTTTGGAGCACGATGAACGCCTGGTGCGTGGGCGGCCAGCAGGAAACGTACAAACGCCTGGGCTTCCACTTCGATGTCGAATACAGGGAAAGCGAAATTTATAAAGAAGGCAAAGCGATTGTCGAGGCGGGCGTGGCAAAAGGCGCTTTCATCAGAGAAGCGGACGGCCATGTGGCCGCCAAGCTGGAGCCGTTCGGCCTGCCCGACAAAGTTTTGTTACGCTCGAACGGCACGGCGCTTTACATCACCCAGGACCTGTATCTCGCCAAACGCAAGTTTGAGGAGTACCGACTCGACCGCTCGTTGTACGTGGTCGGCAACGAGCAGAATCTCCAGTTCCGCCAGCTCTTCAAGATTCTGGAGCTGGCCGGCTATCCGTGGGCCTCGAAGCTCGCGCATCTTTCCTACGGCTACGTGGCGTTGCCGGAAGGCCGCATGAAGTCGCGCGAAGGCACGGTCGTCGATGCCGACGATCTCCTCTCCGCGCTCGAAGCCGATGCCTTTCAGGAAATCCGCCAGCGCCACTTGACCATCCCGGACGACGAGGCCAACCGGCGCGCGCATCAGGTCGCGCTTGCGGCCGCGAAGTTCTATTTCCTCGACGTCGACATCGCCACCGACATGATCTACGACCCGAAGGCGTCGCTGGCCTTCACCGGGAAAACCGGCCCGTATCTCCAGTACATGCACGCCCGCATCCGCAGCCTGCTCCGCAAAGCCGAAGAGACTTCGCCGGAAGGGGAGGGGCGTGATCCAAAAGAGGAGGAATTCCGTCTGGCGTTCATGTTGGCGCGCTTCCCGGAAGCGGTCCGTCGCGCTGCTGGGCAATTGCGCCCGTCGCTTGTCGCCGCCCATCTGTATGAAACCGCCAAGGCCGTGGCCGCGCTGTACGAGAACGCGCCGATCCTGAATGCTTCCCGGGAAGATCGTGAGGCGCGCCTGCATGCCATGGAAGCGGCTGCCGTCGTTTTGAAGCGCGGCGCGCATCTCCTGGGCTTCGAGATGCCGGAGGAGATGTAAAAACGGAGCCGGGTTCAGCTCCGTACGTGTGCGGATATTTTCAATCACGTGGTTTGCGGAAGATGGACGCGCACGGACCTGCCCGGACGCGCAATCTCCGCTGCCCATGGGGATCGGCATGCGCACGCGGGCCAGAGGTCTTCACCGATCGTCTTCGGATCCAGACCCATCCGCCAGGCGCCGAGCAGCTTCATCGCCGCCGGCGTGCACTTCGGGCAATTTCTGGGCCAGGACTGAGGCGGGGGCAGTTCATTCTCCCATTTGCCGAGCATGACGGGTCCGAACGCGGCAGTTTCATTCAGTACGTGCAGGATCGACCAGAGCTGCGGGCACGGCACGCCCCCGCGCTCGCTGTAGCGCGCCTGCAGCAGTACCTCGTCGACGCCGGTTTCAAAAGCGAAGCGGATCGAAGCGCAACATTCGCGGATCGCCTCGCCTTCCGGTATTTCCTCTGTCGGCATCAGCATGACGTAGGCCGAAACCCGGGCGCCTGCCGCCTTGGCGATCTTGACGGCGTGCATGAAGCCGGTTCGGCCCATGCCCTTGTTCAGGACGACATTTCGGATGTGATCGTTCAGCGTTTCGAACCCGATGGCGATGTCGAGCGTCTGCCCGGGTCCGAGCGCCGCGACGAGCGGCTCAATGAATTCCGGACGCATATACTGCACCCGGGATTCCACGCGCAGGATGGAAACCGACGAGGCGGCCACGGCCTGCGCGATCGCCAGCTGGGTTTCCGGGG
This sequence comes from uncultured Gammaproteobacteria bacterium, assembly GCA_964532415.1. GTDB lineage: Bacteria > Patescibacteriota > Patescibacteriia > SG8-24 > DYFX01 > DYFX01. The sequence continues at coordinate 6,365 of CAZHHN010000014.1, read as the reverse complement.
GAATTTCCCCGGGATTCAGGAAGGAACCGGCTGTGAAGACATTCACGATGTCCGCATCCTGCATGGCGGCGAATCCGGTTTGGAACAGGTCTATGAACTCGCTGTGACGAATCGCCAGGCTGCCGACGACCTCGTCCACGGCCTTTTGGAATTCGCAGAACGTGCATCCGCCTCCTTCCTGCAGCGCCCAGTTGCAGCCGCCCGGCAGCAGGATGAATCCGTAGCCGCCCGCGCGCCCAAGCTGCGGGATGTGGCGGATGTCTCGTGAAAACAATGGCAGGCCGACGGCGAGATTCAGGAACTCCAGTGAGGCCTGTTCCCCGTGTGTCCGTACGAGATCGATCGCACGTTCTGCAGCCGCCTTCCAGCGGACGGTTCGGCTCCAGTGTTTTTCATGGCCGTCCAGTCGTTCGCCGGGTTTGAGGGGAGCGGCGCGAACGCCGCGATGTAAAAGGAACTTGTCGGTCAGATTCGGCATGCCTTCATTCTGGCAACTGCCGTGATGTTGTCAACCGATTGACGCGGGCATTCCCGGGAGCCATCATGGAATGGATAAGGAGGAACTTTTATGGGGAACGGATTATCGTCCTTTGACATCCGCATGGCCAGGGCGTCCGATGCGTCGGAGTGCCACGAAGTCGACGTGGAAGCCTGGGGAGCCGAATCGGCCGCATCCATCACGATGTTCGAACAGCGCATCGCCCGCTATCCGTCGGGGAATTTCGTGGCGATCCACAGGCCGTCCGGCCAGATTGCCGCCACGGTCTGGTCGGTCGCGACCGGGGACGGGCCGGTCAGGACCTGGGACGCCTGCACCGGCGGAGGGACATATGAGGGGGTCGTGGATTTCGACGGTCCGCGCGCCTTTGGGGTGAATCTGGCGGCGCGAAAGGCGTATTCCGGCCAAATCGCGAAAACCCTGACCGGGCATTGCGTCGAGTCGGCCTGGATCGCCGGCAAGCGCGAGTTCGTCTTCGGAGCCAGGATCTCGGACTATCATCGCTGGCGATCCATTTTTTACGTGAACGATTATGTGGGGTTGCGCCGATCGAGCGGTCCCGATCCAAAAGTCTTTTTCTTGGATGATCAGGCATCTCGCATTCATGCAGGACCGTCCTTGAGGGCGCTCGAAAGCTTGTCCGTTCCGGTTCAGCCCCGGGACTGGCCGGTAACGGAAGGACTGCTTCCTCCGCAAGCGCTCGACCGCGAGCTCGCTTTCTTTCTGAGCATTCGGGTCCGCGGGGTGGCCTGCCAGAGTTTTCGCCTGCTGCCGGGGTATTTTCCGGACCCATCCAGCTGCGATTACGGCGTCCTGGTCGGCTGGGAGCGTTCTTTTTGAAGAGGCCGTGGCTTTCTCGCACGGCCTCTTTTTACTATACTGCAGGCAAGATATGCTCAGCCTGACGATCGCGCTCTTCGTTGCATTCCTGATGTTGTTTTTGGGCGTGGTCGTCTTTGTACATAATCCGCGCGGTCAGGTGAACCGCCGCTTCTTTTTGTGGGTGGCGTTCATCGTCGCCTGGATGGCATTCAATTACCTGGAAAACCTGTCGCGCTTCTCCCTGTCCGTGCGCGCCTTTTTCCTGCGCGCCGATTTCGCTTCGGGTGTGCTGGCCGCCGGTTTCCTGCTGCTCTTCGTGCTGACCTTCATACGGCCGAAGCTGTCCGGTCGCCTGCAGGCGCTCGTCTTTCTGCCATCCTGTATTCTGGCGGTGCTCTCGTTCACCCGCTGGCAGCTGGCGCGCATCTTTCTGGCGCCGACCGGCGAGATCCAGTTCGCCGAAGGCCCGGTCTTCAATGCCTATGCCCTGGTCGTCATCATTTGTTTCATCCTGCCGTGCATCCTGCTCCTCCTTGAACGCCACCGCGCCCTGCCGGCCCAGCGTCCGCAGATGACGGCCATTGCCGTCGGCCTGATCCTGACGACCGTCGGCTCGCTGACGGTCAACCTGTTCCTTCAGAACGTGCTCTCCGTTGAATGGTTCCGCCTGGGCATTTATTCGATGCTCTTTTTCGTCATCGGGGTCGCTTGGGCCATCGCCCGCCACCGTTTCCTACAGATCCGCTTCGTGCTGATCGAAATCCTGCTGCTGGGCATTCTTGCCACCTTGCTGGCCCGCGCGCTCGTCTCCAAGGATTGGCCGGAAGCGGCCGTTAACGTCGGCTCTTTCGCCATCATGCTGGTGCTCGGCTTCGCGATGATCCGCAGCTTCCTGAACGAGGAACGCCAGCGGCAGGAACTGCAGGCGCTCGCGCAGGAACTCACCGCCAGCAACCAGCGCCTGCGCCGGCTCGACGATCTCAAGACGACGATGGTCTCGATCGCTTCGCACCAGATCCGCGGTCCGCTCGGCGGCATTCGTGGCTACCTGACGATGTTCCGCGACGGCGATCTCGGCGCACTGACCGATTCCCAGAAAGAGATCGTCACGCTCAACCTGAACGTCACCACCCGCCTGCTCAACGCCGTCGAAACCTTCCTTGACATCACCAAGCTCGAATCCGGAAAGATCACGCTCCGCAAGGAGGTGCTGCCGTTCGACGAGGTCATCGCCGATGTCGTCGAGGAATTCCGTCTCCCGTTCCAAAAAAAGCACCTGGAGCTCGAACTGGCCTATGTCTGCCCGCGCCCGGTGCTGGTCGAATTCGATCCGGAAAAGATCCAGCACGTCATTTTCAACCTGATCGACAACGCCATGAAATACACCGAAGAGGGGAACGTCACCGTGCGACTGCGCTGCGAGAAAGGCGAGGCGATCTTCGAGGTGGCCGACACCGGCATGGGTATTCCGCCCGGCGATGCGGCGCGCCTCTTCGGAAAATTCGAACGCGGCGAACTGACGGTCGATCGAGGCGGTTCCGGACTCGGCCTGTATGTCGTAAAAATGCTGACCGAAATGCAGGGCGGGCGCGTCTGGGCCTCGTCGCCCGGCGTCGGCCGCGGCTCCGTCTTTTCCGTCGCCCTGCCGCTGGCGCGGGCTTTTGACCCTGCCACCGCGCGCGCGGTACAATAAGCGGGCAATCCACAGCCCTGCGCTTTTATTCGCTCATAATTTTTTTGGAGGTATGTTCAAGAACGACAAGGACGCCACGCAGACCGCCGGTCAGGAAACCGAAACCGTCATCGCGGCGTCCGTGCGGGTCGAGGGCGATTTTGTCAGCGAGGGCAACGTCCGCATCGAAGGCATGGTGACCGGTTCGATCTCGACCGAACGCGACCTGATCGTCGGCGAGCATGCCAAGATCACCGCCAACGTCCAGGCGCGCAACGCCGTGATCGCCGGCGAACTGCATGGCAACCTGCGCGTTTTTGACCGTCTTGAACTCGCTTCGACCGCCCGCGTCTACGGCGACATCCAGGCGATGGTCCTGTCCGTGGCGCCCGGCGCCATGATGCGCGGCCAGCTCGTGATCGGTCTCGAAGTGTCGGCCGCCGAGAAGCGCGAAGAGGGCGAAGAGAAGCCGGTCGCTGCGGCCCGTCCCGCGCGCAGCCTGCGCGAGAAAAAAATCGAGGAGATTCTCCAGCAGTAGGCAGACGGAAAGCGGCAGCGAAGATGTACACGTACGTCTACGATAATTTCGTCACCGACAAAAAAAACGAAAAGCTGCTTTCGCGCATCGAAACGCGTCTGACGGACCTCGGCATCAGCGGGCGTATCGAACGCCTGACGATGTTCAAGGATATCCACGAGATCGTGGCCGATGCCGCCGGGCAGGGCAGCGAGACGATCGTGGCGGTCGGCAACGATGAAACCGTGGGCCGGCTGATCGACGCGGTCGGGGAATTCGACATGGCCTTCGGCGTGATTCCCGTCGGCGACGGGCCTCACGGCATCGCCGCGATGCTCGGCGTCGAGGAAGGCGTGGAAGCCTGCAATATCCTGTCGCGCCGCGTGCTCCAGACCGTCGATCTCGGGAGGATCAATGACCACTACTTCCTGTCCTCCGTCCGCATCCCCCGGACGCGCGCGGCGATTTCCTGCAACGGCACCTACAGCGTCATCCCGACTGAGGACAATGAAATCCAGGTCTGCAATCTCGCGCCGGTTGCCGCCGCTGGCGGGACGACGTTCAGTTCGCCCCGCGACGGCTTTCTGGAAACGGTCTTCCAGCCGGCGCCCCGTCGGGGCCTGTTCTCCAATTTTTTCCGTGCCGCCGAACCCGCTTCCGCGCCGACCGTCGTGCCCGTCCGGACGCTCCGGGTCAAACACCATCAGCCGGTCACCGTCATCCGCGATGGGCAGCGCCTGTCATCCACCGTTCTCGACATCCAAATTTTGCCGAACCGCCTGAAGGTCATCACCGGGAAGGCCAGAAAATTTGAATGAGACACACCATCGGAAATAAAAGATGCCGCTTTCCCGAAGGCGGCATCGTTGTTCAATCGAGGATCGTTGCATCTGAAAAATGTTCGTCGACAAGCATGCGATAGATGCCGCTTGTGAAACAGGCGCCGATCAACACCTGCCCGCATTTCCTGGGACTCATGAGATCGTAGAGCGCCTGATTGCCAGCCCGCACCCGCTCGATGCCACGCGCGCCGGCATGCCGGGCGATGATATGGACGGCCTGATGCGTCAGATCGATTCCGCTGGTCTTGAACGAGACCATCAGATCGTCGGCGACCAGGGCCACAAGCCGCGCAAGCACCCCTTTGGCTCCGAGAATGGCGTAGGGATACCGCTCGGCCTCCCTGACGAAATACTGACCATAGACGGCAGCGGCATACGATGGGACATCCGGTGCCGCTCCTTCAAGCCCGCAGATCGCTTCGTCATGACCGCCGAGCATGCGCGCGCTCCAGCACCGGTCTTCTCCGTCGCCCGTGCACAACACGCTGGCGGACGCCTGCAGCGCGGGAGCCATCTGGGCCGCATATGCTGTTGTCAGCCGCAGGAAGCGCAGACCGGTCTGGTGCAGATCTGCTGGATCGACATCCGATCGTTCGCGACGAAAGAACGCCTGCATGCGGGGATGCGCTCGCATCTCCGCATTCAGCATCCGTCCCTCGCGTGTCATCGCGCGGATGAGATGCGCGGTGTCCGTGAGACGGACTGCCGGCATGCTGACGGCCAGCGTCGTGTCCGGACCGGGGCGGATCGGCGCGGCCTCATTTCGTATGGCACCGATCCCCGCAGTCGTTTGCGGTGATGGCGTTTCCACCGGTGCCCGGGGGCTACTCATGCGCTCAGCCCCTTTCTAAAGATGGTGCCTTCACGCCATGACCCTGACCCGCCGTTAAAGGTTGAATGGGGAAAAAGGTCGCTGACAATCGATCCTCCTTGCCTCGCATGCCGGATAGCGTCCGGGATGATTCCCGCGCATACGCGCCCGCGATAGGCGCCCGCAGTTTAGCTTCGATGGGTGGAAAAAGCAATATCGCGCAATACAAAATCCCCATCAACGATGGGGATTTTGTGGTGCGGTCGGAGAGACTTGAACTCTCAAGCCCTTGCGGGCGCTACCACCTCAAGGTAGTGCGTCTGCCAATTTCGCCACGACCGCCGGTCGCGGGAACAGGCCCACGATACGCCATCGAGGTGATCTTGGCAAGATTGGTACAAAGACTTGACAAAACGCCTTGTTTGTGGTAAAAAAGGGCGGTCATTTTGACCCGCCCGGCGCGGCAAGCCGAGGATCTTTTTCCATGAGGCCAAATCATGATCGATAGGTTCAAGCGGCTCGGCATCCTGCTCAGCTACAGCAAGTATGCGGCGTACCCGCAGCTCCCGTACGTACAGGACGTGCTTCACGTCCAGGGACTCTCGGACCAGCAGGACGAGAATGGGTACTACCGCTCCGACGTCGCCGCGAACTGGCCCGTCTACGTCGCGAACGTGCTGCTCGTCGCGGCTATCGCGGCGGACCAGACGCTCTTCATGGAGCGCTACGACGAGGCCGAGGCGCGGCGGTTCATTGCCGAGGCGATCATCGCGCTCTGCCCGGCGGAGGCCAAGTGCCTGTTCGTGGACGCCTTCGCCAAGGCGCGGGCGGTTCTCGACGGTCCGGTGGTCGCTGGCGTCATGGACCGCAACGAGACCCGCGCGGCCTGCGGCTGCGCCAAGTGCCGGCGGATCGTCCGCCAGGAAGCGGAGCAGCTCAGCGACCTGTCGTAGAAGACCTGCCGACATCTTCGGAAAAACGCGACTTCGTATACAACCAGAGTCCCGTGCATCCGCGCGGCCAAGAGCAAAACTTGCTCAGGCCGTCCGGGTGCGCTCTTTATTTTCGCGAACGAGGTTCCTGAAAAACAAACGACCCCTTGCGGGGTCGTTTGCCGGTGCCAATTTACTGGCGCTCCGGACGGGGTTGGGCTTCGTTCAGGGCGACCGGACGACCGACAATTTCCTTGCCGTTCATCTCGG
>CAZHHN010000013.1:0-32080 GCA_964532415.1 uncultured Gammaproteobacteria bacterium | reverse complement strand
GAGCACGGCGGCTTCTCGGTCTTCGCCGGCGTCGGCGAGCGCACCCGCGAGGGCAAGGACCTCTGGAACGAGATGCACGAGTCGAAGGTGCTCGATAAGACCACCCTCGTCTTCGGCCAGATGAACGAACCGCCCGGCGCCCGCGCCCGCGTCGCCCTCTCCGGCCTCACCATGGCCGAGTATTTCCGCGACGAGGAGAAGCAGGACGTCCTGATGTTCGTCGACAACATCTTCCGCTTCACCCAGGCTGGCTCCGAAGTCTCCGCGCTCCTCGGCCGCATCCCGAGCGCCGTCGGCTACCAGCCGACCCTGGCCAACGAAATGGGCGAGCTCCAGGAGCGCATCACCTCCACCAAGGACGGCTCGATCACCTCGGTGCAGGCCGTCTACGTGCCGGCCGACGACCTGACCGATCCGGCCCCGGCCACCACCTTCGGCCACCTCGACTCGACCGTCGTCCTGAACCGCGCCCTGACGGAAATCGGCATCTACCCGGCCGTCGACCCGCTCGACTCGTCCTCGACCATCTTGGACCCGCAAGTCGTCGGCAAAGAACACTACGACACCGCCCGTGCCGTCCAAAAGGTGCTCCAGCGCTACAAGGAGCTCCAGGACATCATCGCCATCCTCGGCATGGAAGAGCTGCCGGAAGAGGACAAGAAGCTGGTGGGTCGGGCTCGCCGCATCCAGCGCTTCCTCTCTCAACCCTTTTTCGTGGCCGAAGTCTTCAGCAACCAGCCCGGCCGCTACGTGACGCTCAAGGAAACGATCCGCGGCTTCAAGGAGATCCTCGAAGGCAAGCATGACGACAAGCCGGAACAGGCCTTCTACATGAAGGGTTCGATCGATGAAGTGACCGCGTAACATGAAACTCCTCGACTTCGAACTCACCACGCCCGAGCGCATCGTCTTCCGGATCAAGGCGCGCCAGGTTTCGGTTCCGACGTCGGAAGGAGAAATCACCGTCCTGCCGGATCATCTTCCGGTCGTGGCGCCCGTCCAGGCGGGAGAGATGCGCGTCATCGGCGAAGACGGCGCAGAGACGCTCGTGGCCGTCTCGGGCGGCTTCGTGACGGTCCATCCCGGCAGCCGGCTCGAAATTTTGGCCGATACCGCCGAACGCGCGGAAGAGCTCGATGTGCAGGCGATCGAGGCGGCTCACGCGCGCGCGGAAGCTGCGATGAAAGAAAAAATCGACGACGAGGAGCGGCAGGCCGAGGCGACGGCCGGACTCGCCCGCGAGCTCGCGCGCCTGAAGGTCGTGCGGAAACACCGTTCCAAACGGGGTTTCCAGCATGTACCGTGACGGCAACGGGTGACCCGCGGCGGGGTCCTCTTGGGCCGCGAGTTTACCGAGCGGGAGCGGGGGACGCCAGAGAGGCAGAACCCGCTGCCGATAGAAAAAGAAATCCCGCATTTTCAGGATGCGGGATTTGCGTTTCGCAAAGCTTCGACCGGGGCGAGATTCAGGCGTCGGCAGGCCTCCAAGATCGATGCGATCTGCCCAGACGTACCGCCGTAGAGGCTGGCACACGTGATGACTGCCTGCCAGTTGACGATTCCGTGGCGGGGCCTGGCATGCAAAAAGTGCATCGTCATATCGGCCGGCCGGTCATGCGCGCCGTTTCGATGAGCACCGGCGCTGAAGGAGAGCCAGCCCCGATAGCCGAGCAACACATAATGCGCGGCCAGTTGCCTGCAGAAGGCGAGGTTCGGACGACTCCGCTCCACGCCCGCTTTATCGAAACTGACGAACTTCGGCAACCTTCCGGCAATCATCATCTCGGACAGATCGGGCAGATCGTATTCCCGTCTTTCTTCGTTCCACAATCCACGGATGAGGGGACTGGAACTGTATGGCGAGACGCTGTATCCGGAGCGAAGAGCGACGCGGCCGCTCCCGGCCAGCGCAGGCGACGGCTCAAGCCATCCGTCGACCCGATCCCAGTCGTCCGGCACGGTACCGACGATTTCCGCGATGACTTCGCCGGAATCGTGCAGAGTGAAAGAAATCTTTTCTGAGGCGGATGACGAACGCATGGGTCCCTCCGGCGAAATGACACCATGCACGCCACTTCACGTCAAACCGGCATTGACAAAAACCATTTTTGGGCGTACCATCCGTCTATCGAAAGGGGCATTATGCTCGGCAACAAAAAGATCCTTTGGAAGTCCGATTTATGGGAGTTCTGCCTCGTCGGTGCCTTGATTGGACTGCTGTTTATCGCTGATGCGTGCCTGCAGTGGATCCGTACTCAGCCCGGGGAAAGCTTCGGCTGCGCCGGCATCGGGGTCCTTTTCCTGGGAATGGCCGCATTCGGAGCGCTGATCGACCGCAGCGAGGCCATCCGTCGCGAAGCGCTGTTCTCGAACGCTTGTGAGGGGTCCGAGCCACCGGATGCCACCCGGTATCCCGACACCGATTAACCGTCTCGTTTGCCGCCCCGCCGCCTGTCTGGCCCCGGGGTCGTTATTTTTTAAGGGGATTGACAGGCACGAGCGAATCACCTATCATCGTACCGTTCTGCAACGTTCATTCACACCACGGAGACGAATATCGATGTCGAGGGATCTCATAGAGGAAGTCCGATGCCTCAATGCGCGGCAAGTCCGCGTCTTCGCGGAGCAGCAACCGAACCGGACAAGAAGGAGGAGCCAGCACCCGACAGAAATCGTCATAATCCAATGCGCCGATGGGCGCGTCTGCACAGCCACGGCCGCACAGGTGCCGGAAGGCATCGTCACCGAGATGCGCGAGATCGGCGGCCAATTTGACCCAGCATCTCCGATCTTCCACTCACGCCTGCTGGACATCCTGCGGTTCGCTCAGTCGCGCGGCCGCCAAGTATTGATCTGGGTTATCTACCATTTCTCCGAGGAGGATCCCGAGCTCGGCTGCGCCGGTCATGGGTGCAACCGGGAAACCGCCCGCAGATGTGCGGAGCGGCTGACACAAACCATCAACGTCGAGCTGCTCGACGGCCGGCATGATCTCGCCCGGGCGATTACGGTCGGATACGAGACAGACGAGGATGTCTTCCTCATGCATGAAGCAGAGGGTCGTCACGTCGTCTCGATGACCAATCTGCTGGACGCGGGTGAGGGAGCTTTGAGGGAGATCTGTCTCGCGCTCTACCCGGACATGTCGGGAGACATGATTGAGGACCTGATCCCGCTCATGGCCGGAAACATCCGGCACGTGCAGGAAATCAGGTCCAGCGGACGAGGTCCGCAGCGCATCGATCACCGGGAAGTCATGATCGCCATCGGTTCCCAACTCGGCTGGTTGACGCGCGGGAACAGGAATTATGCGCTCGCACTGAGCGACAAGGATCCCACGCAGCTTCCCGTCATGGTTCAGAAGGCTGCGAGGCTCATTCTCGAGAGCAGGTATGCAGGCCGCATCGACATCCCGCACTCCCTGCTTTTTTCCCAAGTTCCGTATAGCCTCGTTGGGGAACCGCCGGAACTGCATACTTTCCTACAGAAACAAGCTTTACTGCAGGCACGGCGGCTCGCAGAGGTCGGTATGGATGCCATTCGCCGTGCATTCCCTTCCGATATCGGCGTCTTTCGGGGTTTCATTGCGACTCTCGATCGAAACACGCAAGCGCTCACGCAAACCGAGACCCTCTGAACGGATCTCGTTTTCATTTCCATAAAAACATCAACCCGCCGTCCGAAATGGAGGCGGGGTCAGGCGGCTGCGGAGGCTGAAGGCGTCGGCAGGCCGAGCCAAGCCCTCAACAGCGCCCGCAATAGGTCGATGTTGAAGGGTTTGGCGCGGATCAGATCGATGCCATCGAGCGGCGCCGCGTCATCGGACATTCTCCCGGAAAAGAGCAGGATCTTTCCATGAAAGTCCGGATTCGCCCGCAGCTGCCGGGCCAGCGCGATTCCTGTCAGGCCGGGCATGTCGTTATCCGTAACGACGACGTCGGCGTCGATTGCACCCGTCAGTGCTTCTCGGGGATCGTTGTAGGCCACGATCTCGACCTCCTTATTTTCTTGCTTCAAGGAGTGCAGGCAGCGCAGCAGCGTTCGAGTGATGTGCGTCTCATCATCGACAATGACTACTTTCACGGGCACCTCGGTTGGAATGATGTGGTATGGGCGGCAGTTATGCTAGGATAGCATAAAACCGCGAAAATGTCAATAGAAACAGGCGCACTCACAGAAGGACTCAATCCGGAACAGCTGAAGGCCGTCACCCACGGGGAAGGGCCGCTTTTGATCGTGGCCGGCGCGGGGACGGGCAAGACGACCGTCATCGCCAGGCGTATCGCCTGGCTAATCGCCTCCGGACGGGCCGCTCCGGGCGAAATTCTGGCGCTGACCTTCACCGAGAAAGCCGCCTCGGAACTGGAAGAGCGCATCGACCGTCTGCTGCCGATCGGCTACGTCGAACTCTGGGCGCTGACCTTCCACGGCTTCGGAGAGCGGGTGCTGCGTGAGCGGGGGATCGACATCGGAGTGCCGAGCGACGCCCGGCTGCTCGATGAAACCGGCGCCTGGCTGACCGTCCGCGACCGCTTGACGGACTTCGGCCTCGAGTATTACCGGCCGCTCGGCGATCCGTCGCGCTTCATTCACGACCTGCTCGACCATTTCAGCCATGCCAAGGACGAGCTCGTCACACCCGCCCAGTATCGGGCGCATGCCGAAGGATTGGAAGCCGAACCGGACGAGAAGGCACGCGTGCGGGAAGTCGCCAGCGCCTTCGCGGCCTATGAAACGCTGCTGCACGAACGGCGGCAGCTCGATTTCGGTTCGCTGATCACCGAGACGATCCGGCTCTTCCGCGAACGGCCGAGCGTGCTGACCGAATTCCGCAAACGCTTCAAATACGTTTTAGTCGACGAGTTTCAGGACACCAACGCCGCCCAGGTCGAGCTGGTGAAGCTCTTGGCCGGCACGGAAGGCAATCTAACGGTCGTCGGGGATGACGACCAGTCCATTTATAAATTCCGGGGGGCGAGCGTCGCCAACATCCTGGCATTCAAGGATGATTTTCCGAAGGCGGCGCAGGTTTTCCTGACGCGCAACTACCGCTCGAAACAGGAAATCCTGGACGTCAGCCACCGTTTCATCCGGCAAAACGACCCCAACCGCCTCGAGGCCAGGCTCGGGCTCTCCAAGCGGTTGACGGCCGAACGGGGCGGCGGCGCGACCATCGCGCACGTCGCGCTGGCGGACACCGCCGAAGAAGCGCGCTACGTCGCGGACGAGATCCAAAAGCTGAAAGATGCCGATCCGGAAACCGGCTGGGGAGAATTCGCGATCCTGGCAAGAGCCAACGCGCATCTTAAGCCGTTCATGGCGGCGCTCTCGGCACGGGGCATCCCGTACGTCTACGTGGCTTCGAAGGGGCTGTATCTCAAACCGGTGATCCAGGATGCCATCTGCTACTTCAAGCTGCTCGATAACTATCACGAAAGTCCCGCTCTGCACCGCGTACTGTCGTGGCCGGTCTTTGACATTCCGGCACTCGATCTGGTCAGGCTGACCCATGAAGCCAGACGCCGCAGCTGCTCGCTCTATGAAACGCTGCATAAAACCGACGGGCTTGGTTTCTCGGAGGAAACCATCGGAAAATTGGCACGTGTCGCCGCGTTGATCGAGCGGCATGCCGAACGCGCCCTTCGAACCGATCCCGCGCGGCTGCTGAAGGAAATTTTTGTCGATACCGGCTACTACGCCGAATTGCTGAAAGAAGAGACGCTGCAGACGCTCGAAGCGATCGGTTGCCTGAACCAGTTGGTCCGCCGGATCCAGGCCTACGAAGAAGACGATCCGCGCCCGAGCCTGCGCGGATTCATGCGTGTGCTGGACTGGGAACTCGAATCGGGCGAGGAAGGTCGCGTGCCGGCCGATCTGGCCGAAGGTCCCGATACGGTCAAACTCATGACGGTACATACGTCGAAGGGACTTGAGTTCAAAAACGTCTTCGTCGTCCAGCTCGTCGCGCGGCGGTTTCCGGCCGACCATCGCCGCGAATCGATTCCGTTTCCTGACGCGCTCGTCAAAGAGACGCCCACCGCGGGCGCGGATGCCCATCTCGAGGAGGAACGGCGGCTGCTCTACGTCGCCTGCACGCGCGCCAAGGACCGCCTGTATCTCACCTCGGCGGAAGAGACTGGCGCCGTCCGGAAAAAGAAACCTTCGCGCTTCATTGAGGAGCTGTTTGGCAACGAGGAAAACGGCGGAGTGCTGACGCGCGTTGAGGACCGGGGCACGGGCAGCTTCCATCAGGATAGTCAAACGCCGGAAGCGGGCGGAGGCGGGGTCGTGCTCGAGCTTCCTTCAAGCTTCAGCTTTTCGCAGCTGGCCGCTTTCGAAAACTGCCCGCTCCAGTACAAATTCGCGCACCTGCTCAAAATCCCGACGCTGGACAAAGGCACGCTCAACTTCGGCAAGCTGATCCATGCCGTCCTCGAAACGTTCATCGAACGTTATAAGGAAACGCCTGATGCGCCAATGACGCTCGAAGCCCTGCTGGCGGAATACGAGGCGGGCTGGACGGGGGAATGGTACGAGGACGCGCATGAGCGCGAACGCTACCATCGCGCCGGACGCGAAGCGCTTTCCCGCGCGCATGCCCGTACGCTTTCCGAACGGCCGGCGCCGTGGATGACGGAAGCGCCGTTCACGCTGAAGGTTGGTGCATATGTCCTGAAGGGCAAGATCGATCGCGTCGATCGCCTTCCGGACGGCCGCGTCGCCATCATCGACTACAAGACCGGCAAGTCCAAAGAACGCCTGGATTCGGGCATGAAGGACCAGTTGCGCATTTATCAGCTGGCGCTCGCCGACGTCTATCAGGTCAAAACCGGCCGGATGGCGTTCTGGTTCCTGCGGGATGACGTCCAACAGGAGGTCAAACCGGAAGAAGACCTCGAAACGGTCCGAGCCTCGATCGAAAAGAAAATCGCCGCCCTCCAGGCGTCCGACTTCGCGGCGACACCGAGCGCCCACACCTGCCGGTACTGCGATTTCAGGGACATTTGCCGGCAAAAAATCCTGTAATCGCATCATCACGACCTATGTTCACCCCTATCCGACACATCCTGCCGGAAACCCTCAAAAAGAAGGCTCTGAAGTCGAGACCAGACCGACCGCAGGTCATCGTCATCTTCGAAAGGTCGGCGCGGGCCGCCCTGCCGCCCGACGCCGTCGGCACATTCAAGGTCATGCATCTCATCGACGGCACGCTGACGGTGGCCTGCAAAACGAGCGCCGTCGCCCAACTGCTGCGGCAAGCCGAAGCCGGAATACGACAATCGGTCGCCAAGGCGGGGGAAGAGATCGGACGCATCCGCTTCCTGCTGGCGCCGTGGCGGTGATAGACTGGCCGCATGACGCTCCGCCAGTACCTGTTCTGGATGCTGCTGTCGACCGCCCTGTGCTGGGTGGGCTGTTTTTCCATCGTCACCAATCTCGATCCGCTCACGGCCGGCTGGCCGGGCTTCGCCATGTTCTACGCCATCCTCATCCTGGCCCTCATTGGCACTTTTTCGATGCTCGGCCTGGCGCTCCGTGCGCTGCGGCATCCCGGGGAGCCGCTCTCCCGCCATGCCGCCGTGTCGTTCCGCCAAAGCCTCCTTCTGGCCGCTTTTGCCGCAGGATCGCTCTTCCTGCAGTCCCGCTCGCTCCTAACCTGGTGGAACCTGCTGCTCTTTCTCGCGACGCTGGCCGTAGCCGAATTTTTTCTGGCTTCGTTCCGCACCGGGCGGTAAGGAAATCCGGCTTGGCACGTTCCTGCCGCATATGATACGGTGAGGCCTCTAATTCCCTTCTGCCAGCCATGCTGAACCGCTTTCTGGGCCGATTTTCCAAGGACTTGGGCATCGATCTCGGCACCTCCTCGACGCGCGTCTACGTCCGGGAAAAGGGGATCGTCATTAACGAACCTTCGGTCGTGGCCATCAACACGCGCACGAACCAGATTTTGGCGGTCGGCAAGGAGGCCAAGGAAATGATCGGAAAAACTCCGGCCCACATTATTACGTCGAAGCCGCTTTCGAAGGGGATCATTTCGGACTTTGAAGTCACCGAGAAGATGCTGCGCTATTTCATCGAAAAGGTGCATCATGACGGATTCACCGTCGTGCCGCGCCCGCGCATCGTCATCGGCGTACCGCTCGAAATCACCGAGGTCGAACGCAAAGCGGTCGAGGATGCCGCCCTCTCAGCCGGCGCGCGCGAAGTCTTCCTGGTGGAAAACCCGATGGCGGCGGCGATCGGTGCGCGCCTGCCGATCGAAGAGGCGATCGGTAACATGATCGTCGATATCGGCGGCGGCAAGACCGAAATGGCCGTCATTTCGCTGCGCGGCGTCGTGAACTGGAAATCGCTGGCGGTGGCCGGCGAGGAAATGAACAAGAACATCGTCCAGTACGCCCGCGATACGTTCAACCTGCTGCTCGGCGAACATGCCGCCGAAACGATCAAATGCGGCATCGGCTCGGCGGCCGAACTCGAGACGCCGCTTGAGTGCGAGATGCGCGGCCGCGACCTGCTCTCAGGCCTGCCGAAGGAGATCATCGTAAACGATTCCCAGATCCGGGAAGCCGTCCACCGTTCGGTCCGTTCGATCGTCGACAACATCAGGGCCACCCTCGAACAAACGCCTCCCGAATTGGTGGCCGACATCTATGAACGCGGCATCCTGCTCACCGGCGGCGGCGCGATGCTCAAGGAACTCGATAAGGTCATTTCCAAAGCGGCTGAAATCCCGGTACGCATCGCCGACGATCCCATGACCTGCGTCGTGCGGGGAGCGGGCATGCTGCTCGAAGCGCCCGAACTACTGCACACCATCGCCCTGCCTTCGGCCTCCGAAGCCGCCACTCACGCATGACCGCTCTCGCCCGATCCCGGCTGACCGTGCTGACGGTCGCGGCCGGCGGCCTGGTGTTTTTCCTGCATCTGCTCGGCGCGATGAACGGCCCAGAAACCTGGCTGATGCGCAGGCTTTCCGGGCAGGAAGCCGGCCTGACCGCCGCCGCCATTTCGATGCGACGCTCGCTCGGAGCGCCTTTCAAAGTTTCGGACATCATGAAAGAAAACGACGAGCTGAAGAAGCGGGCGGCTTCAGCCGACATCGAAATCGCAAAGCTCTCCGGTGTGCAGGAAGAAAACGAGCAGCTGCGCGGTCTGCTCGGCTTCGCGCAGAAGCAGGCCACGGCGCCCGTGATCGCGCGCGTCATTGCCCGCACACCGGAAGGCGGCATGCACACGATCCTCCTCGATCGCGGTTCAGACGACGGTCTGGCCGCCGACATGCCCGTCGTGGCTGCCGGCGGCGTGCTGGTTGGCAAAATCTTCAGTGTCCAGCGCGCGACCGCGGTCGTGCTGCTCCTGACCGATACGCGCAGCCGCGTCGGCGCCGAAGTGCGGAACGCCACCGTCACCCAAGGCCTCATTCAGGGCGAACGCGGGTTGAGCCTCGAAATGCAGCTCATTCCCCAGAATGAAGAGGTAAAGATCGACGACCTGATCGTCACCTCCGGCATCGAACCTCTCATGCCCAAGGGGTTGGTGATCGGTCGGGTGGCCGAGATCCAAACCCAGGAAAAAAACCCCTTCAAAACCGCCATCCTGACCTCGCCAATCGGCGATGACCGCATCAGTGTTGTGGCCGTGCCGTTTTCTTCCTGACATGCTCGCAGCATTCATCATCGCCGCTCTGGCCGCCATCACGACGATCCTGCAAATCGCCTTCTTTTCCCATTTCGGTTTCCCGTGGTCGACCCTCTCGGTCCCGCTCCTCGTGACGGCATACGGAGTGTTGCGCGATCGTCCGCTTCTTGCGCTCGGCTGGGCACTCGTCTCCGGAACGCTTCTCGACCTGCACGGCCTGCTTGGGTTCGGCGCCGAGACTTCCGCGCTCTTCGCCACTTTCTTCACGACGCGCTGGCTTGCCAAACGGGTCCTGACGACGAATGGAGCGACCGCCCGGTTTTTGCTCGGCGCACTGGCCGCCATTGCGCACTGGTTTTTCCTGGCGGCGATTGACGGGATCCATATCCTCCTGGGCGGCATGCCCACGATCATGGACGTTTCGACCGCCGCGGCTCTGGCACCGTTGCGTCAGGCGATCGTCTGCGGCGCGCTTTTGCTGCTCATGATCGCCGCCGAAGACGCCGTCCGCCAGCGTTTCCACCACGTGTTCATCTCCCATGCCCCACGCACATCCGTTTTTTCCTGAAGTCGGGCGCGGCGGTCTTGGCACGATCGAAGCCGGCGTCCAGACGGTCGACGAGACCTCGGGCGATCCGATCGATCTGCCGTCCGGAAGCCCATCGCTCGGCCACCACAGTTACCTGGGAGCATCGCTCTCACGGGCCAAGCTGGCGGCCTGTTTTGCCGTCTTCTTCCTGATGTTCGGCGCGCTGGCGGCCCGCGCCGCCTATCTGGAACTCGGCAGGGGCGCCATGTACCGCAGGCAGGCCGAGGGCAACCGTCTGCGCATCGCGGAGGTGCCGGCCGCACGCGGCGTCGTCTACGACCGCAACGGCACGCTGCTCGTCCGGAACGTGCCGGACTTCGCCCTTACCATCACGCCGGCCGACCTGCCGAAGGATCGCACCCAGCGCAACGACCTGATCGTCCGCCTGGCTGAAGCCGTCGGCATCACTCCGGTCGATATCGAAGAAGCGCTGCGCAACTATCCCCCGAACCTGGCTTCGGCCG
Organism: uncultured Gammaproteobacteria bacterium; assembly: GCA_964532415.1. Classification (GTDB taxonomy): domain Bacteria; phylum Patescibacteriota; class Patescibacteriia; order SG8-24; family DYFX01; genus DYFX01. The sequence goes on along the minus strand of CAZHHN010000013.1, from coordinate 21,385 downwards.
TTCCCATTCAGGATCACCTCGATTACGAACAGGCACTGCGGCTCGAAATCCAGAGCGGACGGCTGCCGGGCGTGGCGGTCGAGCGCGGCACCAAGCGCGAACTGTTGCTGCAGCCGGAGGGCATCACGCAGCCGGTCCTGAGCCTCTCGCATCTGATCGGCTACGAAGGGCGTATCAACGAGGCGGAATACGCAGCTCTCAAGTCGGACGGCTATCTGCCGACCGATGCCATCGGGAAAACCGGCATCGAGGCTTCCTACGAACGGCAGTTGCGCGGCAGCTACGGCAAAAAGCAGATTGAAGTCGACGCCTTCGGTCGCGAGCAGGACGTGCTGGCGTCCGATGAGCCGGTCCAGGGCATGGACCTGACGCTGACGGTCGACGCCAAGCTGCAGGCGGAAGCCGAGCGTTCGTTGCGTGCCTCGAGCGCGCGAAACGGGCGCGGACGCGGATCGGCGATCGCGCTCGATCCGAAAACCGGCGAGGTGCTCGCGCTGGTCAGCTGGCCGGCCTACGACGCCAATGCTTTCGCCAGAGGCATCACCACCAACGAATACCGGGCACTGACGGAAGATCCGAATCATCCACTCTTTCCGCGCGCCGTCGCCGGCACCTTCCCGCCCGGCTCGACCGTCAAAACGATCATCGCCTCGGCCGGCCTGATGGAAGGCGTCATTACGCCATCGACCACCGTGCGCTCGACCGGCGGCATCCGCGTCGGCCCGTGGTTCTTCCCGGACTGGAAAGCGGGCGGCCATGGCATCACCAACGTCACCAAAGCCATCGCCCAATCCGTCAACACGTTTTTCTATGCCGTCGGTGGCGGCTGGGATACGATCGAAGGCCTCGGCATCGACCGGCTCGTGCCCTATTTCCGCCGCTTCGGCCTCGGCGCCAAACTCGGCATCGACCTGCCGGGCGAAGCGACGGGCTTCGTTCCAACCGCCGAATGGAAAGAGCGCGTCAAAAACGAAGCCTGGTACATCGGCGACACCTATCATGTCTCGATCGGCCAGGGCGATCTGACGGTTACGCCGCTGCAGGTGGCCGCCTGGACGTCGCTCTTCGCCAATGGCGGAAACTTGGTGCGGCCATACGTCGTGAAACAGGTGCATTCCGCCAAAACGATCGATCAGGTGAACTCAACCCCTCTTAAAACCGCCGTCGTGCCGCCGGACGTGCTGGCAACGGTGCGCCAAGGCATGCGTGAAACGATCTTGTCGGGTTCCGCGCAGGGATTGAAGATTTCGCCCTGGACGATCGCTGGCAAGACCGGCACGGCCCAATGGGGGAACGGCGAGCCGACCCACGCCTGGTTCGCCGGCTTTGCGCCGTACAACGACCCGCGCATCGCCGTCGTCGTGATGGTCGAGGCGGGAGGAGAGGGGACGACGGCCGCCGCGCCGGTCGCGCGCGACATCATGGAAGCCTGGCTCCGGTCGCAGGGCGTGAAGCCCGACAACGGTGCCTGGCGCGCGCCGATCGTCGCCTCCGCCAGCGCGACCGCCCCGTGAAATGGGCGGTTTTCGGTTGACGCCGCTCATGGAACCGCCTATACTGAAATGAGATGAGAGGGCATATCCGCACCCATGAAATCGTACGTGATCACCCGCGAAGGGCGCGAAAAGATGAAACAGGAGCTGGCGGAGCTGAAAGGCGTTCGCCGTTTCGAGATCGCCGACCGCATTGCCAAGGCCAAGGAGCTCGGCGACCTTTCGGAGAACGCCGAGTACCATGACGCCAAAGACGCCTTGGCCTTCCTCGAAGGCCGCGTACTGGAGATCGAGGACTATCTGGCGCATGCCGTCGTGAGCGTGCCGACTTCGACGGAAATCGTGGGCGTGGGCTGCCGGGTGCGCTGTGAGATCGCCGGCAAGGAAAAGGAATACCACATCGTCGGTCCGAAGGAATCCGATCCGACCGCCGGGAAAATCTCCAACGAATCTCCGATCGGGCTTGCCCTGCTCGGCCGAAAAAAAGGCGAAACCTTTGAGAATCTCATGCCGAACGGCAGCAGGGCATCCTGCAGAATATTGGATATCGCCTGCTGAGTATGCCGGAAGAAGAAATCGTCCGGCGCGCGAAAGTCACCAAGCTCCGGGCGGACGGGGTCAATCCCTATCCGGCTTCAACGCGACGCAACGCCGCCATCGGCGCGGTCTTGGCGCACTTCGACGCTTGGTCGGAGGAACGCCGGACCGTCATCGTGGCCGGACGGTTGCGGTCGATCCGTGCGCACGGCGGTGCCGCCTTTGCCGATCTTGAAGACGCGAGCGGGAAGATCCAGCTGCATCTTAAAAGCGACGTGATCGGCGAAGCGGCTTTTAAGCGCTTCACGGATGATATTGATCACGCCGACTTCATCGAAGCCGGAGGCGTGCCCTTCCTGACGAAACGCGGGCAGCCGTCGCTCGAGGTCGCCTCTTGGAACATCCTCTCCAAAGCGCTCCTGCCGCTGCCGGAAAAATGGCATGGCCTTTCGGACGTCGAGCTCCGCTATCGTAAGCGCTATCTCGATCTCCTGGCCAATCCCGGAGTGTTTGAAATTTTCCGGAAGCGTTCGCTGATCGTCCAAAAGATCCGCGAGGTGCTGACCCGTGAGGGATTCATGGAAGTCGAGACGCCGGTCCTGCAGGCCGTGGCCGGCGGAGCGAATGCCCGGCCGTTCGTCACGCATCACAACGCGCTCGACATGGAGCTGCGGCTACGCATCGCCCCGGAGCTGTTCCTCAAGCGCCTGATCGTCGGCGGCTTCGAAAAGGTCTTCGAAATGGCGCGCTGCTTCCGGAACGAAGGCATCAGCTTCCAGCACAACCCTGAATTCACGCAGGTCGAATTTTACTGGGCCTACGCCACCTACGACGACCTGATGGCCCTGACCGAACGGCTGCTTCCCGAGGTCGTCTCGGCGGTGACCGGCGGCAGGCTGACGATCGAGCGTGACGGTACGACGCTGGATTTCACCCCACCGTACCCGCGCAAAACCTTCTACGCGCTGATCCTCGAAGCGACCGGCATCGATCTCCGCACGGCGAACGACGCGCCGAAACTCAGGGAGGCGGTCGCGGCGAAAGGCCTGAAACTCGACCCTGAAGCGGCCGCCGACTTCGGCGAGTTGTGCGACCTGCTCTACAAAACGTGCGTCCGTCCGCATATCGTCCAGCCGACGTTCGTGACCGATTATCCGGCCGCCATGATCGCGCTGGCCAAACGCAAGGACGGCCAGGAAACGGACCGCATCGCCAGCGTCCAGCTGGTCGTGCAGGGGATCGAAATCAATAAGGCCTACAACGAACTGAACGATCCCATGGAACAGCAGGCCAATTTCGCGCAGGAGGAGATGAAAAAAGGCAGGGGCAGCGAGGAAGCCATGGCGGCCGACGCAGATTTCATCGAAGCGCTCAAGCACGGCATGCCGCCAACGGCCGGCTACGGCATGGGCATCGACCGCCTGACGGCGCTCCTGACCGGCGTGCATTCCGTCAAGGAAGTCATCCTGTTTCCGACCATGCGGCCGGATCAAGAAAAGCCCGAACCGGCCATCTGATGACTGTTTTTGGCTGGGTGGGGCTGCTGTCCGTTTTCGCAGTTCTCTGTTCCTTTGCCTACGCCAGTGTCGTCTTCGCGCCTTGGGTGCCGACACGTCGAAAGGACATCGAACGGGTTTTTGCATTGGCCGGATTGAAAGCGGGGGAGTCCTTCTTCGATTTGGGCTGTGGTGACGGACGCATGGTGATTGAAGCTGCACGATACGGCATTCAGTCGACCGGATATGAAATCGCCCTGCCGATGATTGCGAGCTGCCTGCTGCGCCCCAAACCGCCGGGTGCACGCTTCGTCTTCCGGAACTTCTTTTCCGCAGACCTTTCAAAGGCCGACGTCGTCTACCTGTTCGGCACCCCGCCGACGCTGCGGGGCAGGCTGGTCGAGAAACTCGAGCGCGAACTCAAGCCCGGTGCGCGCGTTATTTCGTACGCCTTCAAGTTGGGCAATTGGAAGCCATCGACGGTCGATCGCCCTGATCCTGAGACGTTGCCAATCTACCTGTATTCGCGGTAAACTGGTTCTCCTATGGCCAAGCATCCGGTTCTCGTCACGCACCTGATTCCCCATTTGGACGATATCGCCGCCTTATGGCTGCTGGTTCGGTTTGACCTCGCCTGCAAGAACAGCCATCTGAAGTTCGTGCCCACCTCGCCGGAAGGCATCGTGCTTGCATCCGGAGAAATCGGCGTCGGCGTCGGGCGGGGGAAATACGACGAGCACAAGGGCGATAAGAAAGACAGCGCCGCCAGCCTGGTCTGGAAGGATCTGAAACGCCGGAAAAAACTGCCCAACGGCCTGCACGGCCGGGCCGTCGCCGCGTTGGTCGATTACGTGCGGCGCGGCGATCTTGGCGAGTTCATCGGCAAAAAAGGTCCGACCTTCTCAGTTTCAGAAATCCTGCGCGCGCTCACGAAGGTCGCGGGTGAAGATTCCCGGAGCGCGACCCTGCTCGGCTTCCGCATGCTCGACGCGATGCGCGTGCTCTACGGCGAGCGCATCCAAATCGACGAAGCCATCCGCCGCGGCGCGAAGTTTTCAACACGCTGGGGAAGGGGAGTGGCGATCACCGTTGATGCCGTTCCGGGAGCGATTTCGAACCGCATCGCCGAACTCGGCTACGCGATGGTTGTCCTGCGTTACCCCGACTCCGGTTATCTGCACGTCCGCTGCACGCCGGGAACGCGCGCCGACCTGAGCCGTCTCGGACGTTTCCTGATGCGTGCGGAACCGCAGGCGCGCTGGTACCTGCACCATTCGCACAAGATCCTGATTCAGGGCGATCGGATCGCGCCGATCAAAATCCGTTCCCAATACTCTCAGAGTGAACTGGTCGGGTTGCTGAAAAAGTTTTATGCCTAAAGCCCTGGCCTTCGGCACCTTCGATGGACTGCATCCCGGCCACCGGTATTATCTCGATGAAGCCGCGAAGCAGGGCGAGCTGACCGTCATCGTCGCGCGCGACCTGAATGTCGTGAAGATCAAAGGCCAGCCCGCGCTGCGCGATGAGCGCGCCCGCCTCCAGGCGCTCCTGGACGCCGGCTACCGGGCCGTGCTCGGCTCGGAAACCGATCGCTACGCGGTTTTTTCCGAAATTCGGCCGGATGTCGTCTGCCTGGGCTATGACCAGGAGGCCAGCCCGGCAAAAATCGAAGAGGCCTGTTCAAGGCTCGGCCTGTCGGTTAAGATCGTGCGTATCGGTGCCTTCGAGCCGGAAAGATACAAATCCTCGCTGCTCAACCAGCGCTAACGACCGCCATGCTCGACCTGAACTTCATCCGAGAAAATCCGGAATTAGTAAAAACCGGCGCTGCTGCCAAGCGTTCCAAAGTTGATATCGACCGGCTGCTCCAATTCGATGAGCGGCGACGCGGACTCATCGGCCGGATTCAGGAAAAACGGGCCGCGCAAAATACTGCCGGCGAAAAGATCGCCAAAGAAACCGACGCCGACGTCAAGACCAAGGCCGTCGAGGAAATGCGGACACTTAAAGAGGGCCTGAAAGAACTGGAAACCGAATTTCAAGCCGTCGAGACGGAACTTCAGATCCTCCTTAGAACCATTCCGAATCTGCCGTCCGAAGATACGCCGATCGGCCCGGACGAATCCGGCAACCGCGTGATCCGTACGGTCGGAGAGCCCACGAAATTCGATTTCGCTCCGAAAGACCACGTCGTGCTGGGAGAAGCGCTCGGTCTGATCGACAATGAAACGGCATCGCAGGTTACCGGCGCGCGTTTTACCTACCTGAAAGGTGATTTGGCGCTGCTCCAAAACGCGCTTCATCAATTCGCGCTTTCGATCCTGACCGACGGATCCGCGCTCACAAAGATCATCCAAAAGGCGGGACTGGACGGCGTACCCGCCAAGCCGTTCGTACCGGTCGTACCGCCGCTCATGATCAAGCCGGAAGCATTCGAACGCATGGCGCGCCTTGAACCGCGCGAAGAACGTTACCACATCCCTTCGGACGATCTCTACCTGATCGGCAGCGCCGAGCATACGCTCGGTCCGCTGCATATCGACCAGACGTTGCAGGAGGAAAAGTTGCCCTTGCGATACGTCGCCTTCACGCCGGCCTTCCGCCGCGAAGCCGGATCGTACGGCAAGGACACGAAAGGGATTCTGCGCCTGCACCAGTTTGACAAGATCGAGATGGAATCGTTCACCCTGCCCGAACATTCCACGAAAGAACAGGATTTTTTCGTGGCGCTCCAGGAGCACATGCTACAGGCGCTCGGGATTCCCTACCAAGTCGTCCAGATCTGCACCGGAGATATGGGCGGACCGGATGCCCGCCAGATCGATATCGAATGCTGGATGCCCGGCCAGGGCAGATACCGCGAGACGCATACCTCTGACATGATGACGGATTATCAGGCCCGGCGGCTGAACACACGCGTGCGCCGTTCGTCCGGCGAAACGCAATTCGTTCACATGAACGACGCGACTTTCATCGCTATGGGGCGTTTGTTGATCGTCTTGCTCGAAAACTTCCAGGAAGCCGACGGCCGCGTGCGCATTCCGAACGCATTACGTCCGTGGATGGGCGACAGAGAAATGATCAGCGGCTAGAAATCTGATCGGTGACGAGCGGGTCCTGTCGCCTGCGGTGCCACCCGCGGCCGGATTCAGGGGGCAGGACCCGCTGCTTTTCGCGGTTGAGTTATAATGCCAGGGATATGCACAGAGCCGGCCCAAAAACATGGGTTGAGATTTCCAAGACGGCCTTGGTCGCCAATGCCAAGGCTTTTGTGCGCCGGGTCGGCAGGGGAGTGGCCGTCATGGCGGTCGTAAAATCCAACGCGTACGGCCATGGTCTGATCGGTGTCGCCAAGACCGTCCAACCGCATTTGGACTGGTTCGGCGTCGATAACGTCGATGAGGGCCTGGTATTGAAGAAAGCCGGCATCCGCAAACCCGTCCTGATCCTCGGCTTCACGCCTTCATGGCGGATGACGGAAGCGATCCGGGCCGGACTCCGCATGACCGTTTCGACCGTCGAGCAGGCCCGCGCCGCCAAGGGGGCCGCCCAGAAGGCCGGGCGTAACGGTTTCCTCCACCTGAAAGTGGAAACCGGAACGACACGCCAGGGTGTCTCGCTGCGTGAACTGCCGGACGTCCTGCATGCGCTCCAGGCTTCAAAAGCGATCGTGATCGAAGGCGTCTCGACGCACTACGCCAATATCGAAGATGCGACCGAGCACACGTATGCGGCCGGGCAGCTTGAAACCTACCAGCAGGCCCTGCGCATCCTCGATGCGCGCGGCCTCACGCCGAAAGTCTGTCACACCGCCTGCACGGCGGCGGCCATCCTCTATCCCGACACGCACTTCAATCTGGTGCGCGTCGGCATCGGCCTGTACGGACTCTGGCCTTCGGAGGAAACGCGCATCGAAGCCGGGGCCGGAGGTCTGGAGCTGGAATTGCAACCGGCGCTCGGCTGGAAAACGCTGATCGCCCAGGTGAAAGACGTAAAGCGCGGCACGCCCATCGGTTACGGCCTGACGGAACGCATGCCACATGACGGAAAAATCGCCGTCCTTGGCGCCGGGTATTGGGACGGCTACGATCGCGGCCTGTCGTCGGTCGGTGAAGCGCTGCTCCATGGGCGGAAAGCCAAAATCATGGGCCGCGTCTGCATGAACATGTGTATGATCGACGTGACGGGCATTCCGCGCACGAATGCCGGCGACACGGTTACGCTCCTCGGTCAGGACGGCAGGGCCACCGTCCGGGCCGAAGACCTTGCCGCCAAGCTTGGGACGATTTCCTACGAGATCGTGACGCGCATCAATCCAACGTTGCCGCGCATTCTCGTATGAGCGCCACCAGGAAATCGGGGCGCAAAATCCGCGTCGGCATCGTCTTCGGCGGACGCTCTTCGGAGCACGAAGTTTCCCTGTTGTCCGCGCGCAGCGTCATCGGCGCCATCGACCGCTCCGTCTACGACATCCGATTGATCGGCATCGGCAAGGATGGGCGCTGGCTGGCCACGAAAGGGGAAGCCTGCCTGCGGAATGCCGACGATCCGAAAGAGATTTCCATCGACCGCTCCGTCACCGGGGAGCTGGCGATCAGGCCCGGCCACGGGGGGATTGGACCGATCGACGTCATCTTTCCCGTCCTGCATGGCACCTACGGCGAAGACGGCAGCATCCAAGGCCTGCTGCGGATGCTCGATTTGCCCTTCGTCGGCCCCGATATCCTTGGCTCCGCGCTCGGCATGGACAAGGACGTCACCAAGCGGCTGCTGCGCGATGCCGGCATTCCTATTGCCGATTTCCTGTGCGTGCATCATCGGAATGACGTGCGCTTCGCGGAAGCCAGGAAAAAACTTGGCATGCCGGTCTTCATTAAACCTGCCAACCAAGGCTCGTCGGTCGGGGTGTCGAAAGCTTCCGATTCCGCATCTTTCCGCCGTGGGCTTAAGAAAGCCTTCTCCTACGACACGAAGGTCCTGATTGAACGGGCTGTCCCCGGACGGGAAATCGAAGTTGCCGTGCTCGGCAACGAACGGCCGGCGGCCTCGGTTCCGGGTGAGGTCATCCCGCATCATGAATTCTATTCTTACGAAGCAAAATACCTGGACGCACGCGGAGCCGGCCTGGAAATTCCGGCCCGCCTGAGCCGGAGTCAATCGGATCGGGCACGGGCACTGGCGCTCCGCGCCTTCCGGGTTCTGGAACTTGAGGGCATGGCACGCGTCGATTTCTTCATGAAAAAAGACGGCACGTTCGTGGTCAACGAAGTCAACACGATTCCGGGCTTCACCGCGGTCAGCATGTATCCCAAGCTCTGGGAAGCCTCCGGACTGGCCTATCCGAAGCTGATCGACCGGCTCATACGTCTCGCGCGGGAACGCCATGCCCGACGCAAACGGCTCAGAACGGCCACGGACTGATCATGCCAAATCTGCCGCTGTCATCAAAGCGGATGCGACGGGATTATTCCCGTAAATCCTTTTCCAACCCGCTTTTCTCGAAAAGACGGGACAGCGAAAGGCACCCACGCTGGCGCCGCCGGATCATCTGGGCGGCGGGCTTGGCTGCCGTCTGCGGCTGGACTTGGTTTATCGCGTTTTCACCGAACGTTCGGGTGACTGATATACAGATCCGTGGCGTCCAAAATCTGGCGGAATGGGAGGTGCGCGACACGGTCACGGAAGTTTTGAAAAAACGCCGCTGGCTGGTCTTTCCCCAGTCGAGCCTGTTTATCCTGCCGGAAACGGCCGTTGAAAAGGCCCTGAACGACCGGTATGCGCTCGAATCCGTGCACGTGACCAAAGCGCCTCCGCACACGCTCGTTGTCGAGCTCAGGGAACGGCCTTCGACGGTGGTCTTGCAGCTGCCGGATGGCGGTCAGGCGCTCATCGGCTTGGATGGCCAGGTAACGCGCACGCTTCAGGCCGCGGAGGCACTGGACGTCGTCCCAAAACTTGGGCCGGTCAAAAGCGAGGCGGCGGCACCGCGCCCGCCGGCCTATCCCGTCGTCTACGACGATCGTCAGGAGTTGTTCAAGCTGCGTGCACATGCCATGCGTCCCGAGATCGTACGGACGACCATCGGGCTGGCGAAGGCGTTCGCCGATGTGTTCAGGAACGACCTCCTGCCCGGTGAAATCCACCTGGACGGCGCCGGGGCACAGACGCTTCGGACCGTGACCTCGGAAGGCTGGTCGATCTATCTGGACGGGGAGTCGGATACCGCGGCGCAATTGGCGGACGCGGAGACGGTTCTGAAGGAAAAAATCGGCGCGGATCGCCGACGTCTCGAGTATATCGATGCCCGTTTTGGCGAAAAGATTTTCTTCAAATTGCGAAATTAATGTGCGACGCTTAACACGACCGACGGAGTTTGAGACATGTTCTTAGGCCAGATTTACGGATTCACTGATCGGATAAAGATCATGACCGGAACAGAGGGAGCCTGCGGCCGCTGTTCGTGGGCAACCGCCGTGTGGAATTGGATCAGAGCCATATGAACGACATGCATTATTGGGAAATGCGCATATCTTGTGTCGCATAAGATATATTGGGCGACACTAACTGTCGTGCAGTTACGCCCTCCCCTCAGGCGTGGATTGAGAAGCAGTGACGTGGTATACTGGAGTTGTAACTTTCAACACATCACAGAGGGAGAGAGGTATTTCTATGCAACGCAAACATGTTCTTTCAGGCATCGTCCTTTCCTGCGCGCTGATGCTGACCGCCGCCATCGCAGCCCAAGCAGATGTGATCTCGACCGACGGGCAGCCGCTGACGCTCGCGTCGACCTACAATCCAGGCTGTAGCGATTCTGCCCACCTTATGGCGGTCTGGACCGCCGCCGGCGGCTGGATCAGCGGAGACACCTGCGACTTTTCCAACCGGCGGATGGAAGATATCGGCATCATCTCGGCCGGCGACTACGTTTTCATCGAGATCGATCCGGCCCAGCTGACCTACGGCGAGGATGGCGACCCCTCCAACGAATCGATCGAAACGCTCAGGGCTGATCCGGGCTTCGTTGCCGAACAGACGGTCACCGTCGTCGAGTAGAACCGACAGTTTTGCCGCTTGCCGCTTTCCCGGCGTGCGGCGTTTTTGTTGGGACCGCTTACGCATCCCGACCGCTCCAATTGAAGTTTCTCATTGCTGCAGATAGTTGAGCGGGTTGACCGGGATGCCGTCCTGACGGACTTCGAAATGCAGATGGGCGGCAGTCGTAAGCGGCCCCGCGCCGGGCGTACCCGGCGTACCGCCCGAAAGCGCGATCACATCGCCCTGATTGACGTAGGTGTCCTCTTTCACCAGGATTTTCGAAACGTGGCCGTAGACGGTCGAAAGGCCATCTTCATGCACGAGCATCACGTAACTGTAGCCCATTCCGGCATTCTTGGCGCGGGCCACGTACCCGCCCCTGGAAGCGCGCACCGGCGTCCCCTGCGCCGCGCGGATATCGATGGCCGGATGTTCGAACACGTAGCGGAAGGGATAATCGGGATCGTGGAAATAGGTCGTGATGATCATCGACGGCACCGGCCACATCCAACCGGTTTCGCTGCCGGAGATCTTCCGCAGGCGGCTGTCGTCGAGCGCTTTGCGCAGCTTCCGTTCGGTGGCGGCGATGTCGCTGTTGGCATTGTTGACTTCCTTCTGGAGCTGGACCAGATCGTACTGATAACGCGCCTGGGAAACCTGCAGCTGTTCGGCCAGCACCGCTTTGGCGCTCCTCTGTTCCGTCAGGGTGGCCTGGGCGTTCGTCAGCTGTGTGCGGATGTCGGCCAGATGCGCCTTTTTGACCGAGGCGTCGGCCTGCTGAGTTTCGAGGTTCGTCTTGAGCCTCTCGACCTCGTCAAGGGAACGCTTCAGATCGCGCTGCGATTCCGTCAGAAACTGGGCATCGTTGAAGAAATCCGAAAGAGTCGGCCGGGTCAGCAGCAGATCGATGTTGGAATGCTGGTCGTTTTTATCGATGGCGCGCAGGTAATCGGACAGAATCCCCCGCTGCCGCATGATTTTGAGCGATTCGTCCTGGATCTGCGCGTCGATACGCCTGAGCTCGAGGTCGGTCGCGTCGGTCTCGAGCTGGTTCGCCTTGATGTCGAGCTCGGTTTCAGCGATCTTGTTGTCGGCGATGTCGAGTTCGTTCTGCACCGAAGCCGCCTCCTGTCGTTTCCGTTCGATGGCGGCCTGGTACGACGCCATCTGGCCCCTGAGCTGATCGATATCGGCCTTGCGTTTGCTGACCTGCTGATTGAGTTGGTTGACCACATCATCGAGGCCGGCGTCTTTCGTCGTTGCGGCAAGGCTGATCCGTCCGCCCGCCACCAGCATCAAAAGCGACAGCGCGACGAACACGGGTTCCAACCATCGGCGTTGTGGAGGGAAATCAGGCATGATGGAGACGGCTACGGGCTGCCTCGAGGCGGCGCAATGTCTTCATTTTACCCAAAACGCCCATGATTTCAAAGGGGCCGGGTGATTTTTCCCGTCCGGACACGGCCACCCGAAGAGGCCAAAAAGTGTCACCGTTCCCCCATCCGTTTTTGGCGATCAGATTTTTGACGGCGACTTCGAGATGCAAAAGATCGAATTCAGTCTCCGGGATCGCTTCGAGCGCTTCGGCCAGCGCGGCCACGCGAACGGCGGCTTCATCCGCTGTTTGCTCTTTCCACCGCAGACGTTCGACCGGATAGTCCGGAACGTCAACGAACAGGAAATTCACGGCTTCCGGCAGCTCGGAGAGCGTTTTGATCCGTTCGCGTTCCGGCGCGATCAGGCGACCGAGACCTTCTGCCGTCAGCCGCTCCCCTCCTCCGGAGGTTTTCCAGTCTTCGCCATCGGCGACGATCAGGCCGGCCTGTTCAAGAAACGGCGCAGCGCGAACCGCCAGCCGATCAAGCGGCAGCGCGCGCAGATATTTTCCGTTCAGCCAATCGAGCTTTTCGCGATTGAAAACGGCGCCGGCGGAGTTCACGTCCCTGAGTTCGAAGCTGCCCGCCAGCTCCTCGAGCGTATAGATTTCCTTCTCGTCCGAGGGGTTCCAGCCGAGCAGCGCCACGAAATTGATGAGTGCTTCCGGGAGATAGCCTTTATCAAGGTAGTCCTCGACCGCCACGTCGCCCTGTCGCTTCGAAAGCTTCGAGCGGTCGGGATTGAGCAGCAGCGGCATATGCGCAAATTCCGGCGCCGACCAGCCGAAGGCCTTGTAGAGCAGCACGTGCTTCGGAGTCGAGGAAAGCCACTCCTCGCCGCGGATGACGTGCGTCGTCCCCATCAGGTGATCATCAACGACATTGGCGAAATGATAGGTCGGGTAGCCGTCGCTTTTCAGTAGGACGTAATCGTCGAGCAGCGCGTTCCGGAAGGAAACCGGTCCGCGCACCGCATCTACAAAAGACGTGTCGCCGTCGGTCGGCATCCTGAAGCGGTAGACATGCGCTTCGCCTGCCGCGGCGCGCCTGACGGCGTCTTCGGCCGATACGGCACGGCAACGGCGATCGTACCCCGTCGGAAGCTTTGCGGTCTCCTGGCTTTTACGAAGCTCTTCCAGGCGCTCCGGCGCACAAAAGCATGGATAGGCATCTCCCTGCTGAAGGAGCTGCTCCATGTGACGCCGGTAAATCGGCAGGCGCTCCGATTGGATATACGGACCGTAGTTTCCCCGCTGTTCGATCGATCCGTCCGGCCTCAGGAAAGGCCCTTCATCGTAAGACAGGCCCATGCGCGCGAGCATCCGCAGCGTCATTTCGATGCCGTGCTCAACCAGTCGGGCGCGGTCCGTATCTTCGATGCGCAGGAAAAACGTCCCGCCATGCTTGCGGGCGAACAGGTAATTATAGAGGGCCGAACGGAAGTTGCCGACATGCTGCCTTCCGGTCGGACTCGGAGCGTAGCGGACACGCACGGATTCCATAGTCCCCCTATCGTACGCGTTTCAGCCGTTTTTTCAAGACCATCCAGAGGAACACGAAAGTGGCTTCGAAAATGCGGGGTGCCCGCCAAGGTTGCGTGACCAGCCGCCACAACCACTCAAAATGCAGCCGCCGCAGCATCCGCGGGGCGCGCCAAACCTCACCGGCCAGGAAATCCAGCGTGCCGCCCACGCCCACCGCGATCTTCACGCTCGGCATTTTCCCGAGATGATGGGCGATCCAGCGTTCCTGCTTGCCGTGCCCGAGCGCCACGAGCAGGATATCCGCTTTGGACGCGGCAATGCGCACGGCCAAATGAGGATCTTCCTCCCAGGCTCCGGCGATCCAGCGTATCCGCCCGCCTTGCTCCGCACCGGCGATCTTCAACTCCGGAAAATTTTCTTTCAATCCAGCCGCGGCCCGTTCCGCAAGCCCCTTTGCCAACCCGCCGAGTAAAAAAATTGAATATTTTTTTTGTTCAGCGATCGAGGCCAAAATCAACGTAAAGGTGACGCCGGGAATGACCTCCGGAACGCGCTTGCCTTCCAACCAGCCCGCCAGCACGAGGCCAAAGCCGTCGGCCAGGGCCAAATCGGCGCCTTCAAGGATTTTCCGGAAAGACGGATCGCGTTCGGCCAAGACCGCCATCTCCGGGTTCGGGGTTGCCACCAAGTGTTGTCGTCCGTCAGACAAAAAATCAACGGCTTTTTCAGTCGCTTGCGCAAACGTGAGGGGGTCGACCGGAACGCCGGCCACGGTCAATCTTCCCGGCATGGACGCATGATACCATTGATCATGCGCCTGCAGGAGGTTTTCCATCCGCACTTGCCAGACGGGTCTCCGGCGCGTACGTTCAGCCCATGCATGAGCCATCCGACCTGGATTTGATCCGAGCATGCCTGGCAGGCGATGAAAAAGCGCCCGGGTTTTTGTTTCACAGGTATTTCAAAACGATCTACCGGTATGTCGCCGGACTGATCGGGACGGACGAAGCGGACGACGCCATGCAGGAGGCGTTCCTGCGGGCTTGGCGCCACCTCTCCCGATTTGATCAAAAAAAGAACTTCAAAACCTGGCTGTATCGCGTTGCACACAATGCCGCGCTCGATCTGCTGAAAAAACGCCGCCCGATGGCGTTTTCCGAATTGGCCCGATCGGAAGACGGTCCGGATCCCGAAGACCTGCTGCCCGATGCACAGGAGCCGATACCGGAATGGCTGGATCGTCAGGACGCTGCGGCAGGTCTCAGCCGCGCGCTCGATCTGCTTCCCACCGCGCAGCGCAACGTGCTCAAGCTGCATTACCTGGATGAGCTGACCTTCGCCGAGATTGCCGAGATACGGGGCGAGTCGATCAATACCATCAAGAGCCGCTCACGACGGGCTTTGATCGGCCTTAAAAATCTGATGGAAAACTGATCTTGTGCACCAAAAAGCCCCGCCCATTCGTATTCCATTGCGTCCCCTATGACCAGCCGATTCCGCCAACTGCTCACCGAGATCGATTTCCCCGCCCCGCCCGAAGGGCTGTTTGAGGCGACGATGGAACGCATCGCCTGGGAACGGAAAGCTGCATCGATCCGCCAGCGCCTGGCGTTTTTCGGTGCATTGGCCGTGGCGCTCTTGGCCGCACTGGCCTGGGTGTTTTTGGCCATCCGGAGTGCCATGATCGGCTCCGGCCATCTGCAATTCCTGACGCTGGCGGTTTCCGATACGCGCGCCGTCCTGGCGAACGGCGGCGCCTACGTCTCGAGCCTGCTTGAATCGTTGCCGGCCGGGTGGCTCGCCGCCTTCCTCGGACTCACGCTCTGTTTCATGCTGGTGGTGCGGGCGCTCATCCGTGACGGACGGAAAATATTCGGCACCCACCACAGACGCCAGGCTTTCACTTTTTAAACCTATGGACCTCAAAACCTACCTCAAACAACATGCCTTTCTCCTGATCGCTGGAACGATCGCCGCACTGGCCGTCTTGCTTTTGGTATTCAGGATTGGCGTGAGCCTTGGATACCGCAAGGCATTCTTTGCCTGCGCCTGGAGCGCGAACTACCATCGCAATTTCGGCGGCCCACGGTCCGGCGGTTTCGGTCAGTTCTTCGACCGGGAACTGACCACACCGGCGCACGGCGTCTTCGGACGTGTTGTCGGCTCCGGCACGGACATATTGATCGTCGCCCAGGAAAACGGGACGGAAAAAACCGTCATCGTCGGTACGGGCACGACCATCGTCCGGCTACGTGATCAGATCCGATCTGAAGACATCCACATTGGCGAACAGGCGGTCGTGATCGGCCAACCGAACGGTCAAGGGCAGGTCGAAGCGACCTTTATCCGACTGCTGCCTGCCGGAAGCGTTTCATGGAGCGGCCGCACCTGGTCGTTCCGGACGTTCCGGCGCTGATACCTGCGTATGTCCAAGCGCATTTTGGGCTGGATCGTTTCGCATAAACTGCTGACCGCCATCGTTCTTGCGGCGCTCATCGGTGGCGGAGCGTATATCCAGCATCGCCGTGCCGCCGCCGCAAAATCCGAAACCCGCTATGCGCTGACCGCCGTCGCCAAAGACACGATCGTGAGTGCCGTGACCGGCAGCGGCCAGGTAGCGACGTCGGACCAAGTCGATCTCAAGCCAAAAGTCAGCGGCGACCTGCTGGCGTACAACCTGAAAGCCGGACAGGCGGTGAAGAACGGCCAGCTGCTCGTTTCGATCAACGCTTCGGACGCGCTCAAAGCCATCCGTGACGCGCAGGACGGGCTGACGTCCGCCCAGCTTTCCCTCGAAAAGCTCCAGGAAGCGGCCGATCCTTTGGCGCTGCTGCAGGCCAAGAACGCGCTGGCCTCCGCCCAGGAAGCGCGCGCCAAGGCCGTCGACGATCTCGAAAAGGATTATGACGACGCCTTCAACGCCGTTTCGAATGCGTATCTGGAGCTGCCGGGCACCATGTCCGGTCTGGACGACATGCTCTACGGTTCGACGCTGAACGGCAGCCAGAGCAACATCGATGCCTATGCCGACGATGCCCGACGGTACGATAAAGGCGCAGATCTCTATCAACAGGCCGCCAAGGACGATTACGCGCGGGCGCGCGCGGCATACGATGCCGGCTTCAACGGCTATAAACGTGCCGATCGCGCCGAATCGAAGGACGCGACCGAAGCGTTGATGGCCGACACCGCTGATGTCGTCCGGAATGTTTCGCAGGCGGTTAAATCGGCTGGCAACCTGATTCAGTTCTATCAGGATCAGATCACGACGCACGGCGGCAAATTCAATCCGCTTTCGAACCAGCATCTTTCGGCGCTCGATGCCGATACTGGCACGACCAATGCCGAACTGAGCGCGCTCCTTTCGGCCGCCCGCACGGTCCAAGACGGCAAAAACGCCATCGTTTCGGGCGATCGTACGATCGCCGAACGTCAGGGCAGCCTGGACAAGCTCCAGGCGCCGCCGGATGCGCTCGATCTGCGCACCGCCGAGTTGAGCGTCCGGCAGCGCCAGGAAACGCTGGATGACGCGCGCTCCAAGCTGGCCGATTATGCGATCCGGGCTCCGTTCGACGGCAGGGTGGCGGCGGTCGTGAACCTGAAAAAAGGCGACCCCGTCTCGAACAGCACAGTGCTCGGAACGATCATCACCGACCAGCCCGTTGCCAAACTGTCGCTGAACGAAGTCGACGTCGCCAAGGTCAAGATCGGCCAAAAAGCCACGCTGACCTTCGACGTCATCCAGGACCTGAGCGTCGCCGGAGACGTCATCGATATCGACACGCTCGGTACGACCTCGCAGGGCGTCGTGAGCTACGGCGTGAAGATCGCCTTCTCCGCCGGCGACGAGCGCATCAAGCCCGGCATGACCGTTTCGGCTTCCATCATCACCGAGGCCAAGACCGACGTTTTGGCGGTGCCGAACTCGGCCGTAAAAAGCGCAGGCGGCATGTCCTACGTGGAAGTCATCGACGGGGTCACCGAAGCCGATACACGGAATCAGGATGGAATCCCCGCCCCACAGGGCACGCGCCGGATGACGGTCGAAACCGGCCTGGCCAGCGACACGGAAACGGAGATCGTCTCCGGACTGGAAGAAGGCCAGCTGATCGTCTCCCGGACGATCAGCGCGACCGCGCCGAGCGCGGCGGGCGGCAGCGGCCGAAGCATCCTGCAGGCGGCGGGCGGCCGGGCGGCCGGAGGGGGCGGTTTCGGCGGCGGGACCTTCCGCGCCGGCGGCGGCAATGCCGGCTTCGGCGGCGGAGGTCGCTGATCGCTATGATCCAGATCAACGACATCCACAAGCAGTACGGACACGGACCCAACGTCGCCAAGGTCCTGAAGGGCGTTTCCTTCGACATCCGGGATGGTGAATTCCTGGCCATCATGGGACCGTCCGGTTCCGGCAAGTCGACGCTCATGAACATCCTGGGCGCGCTCGACTCCCCGACCTCGGGCCGCTATCTACTCGACGGCCAGGACGTCTCGACCCTGACGGACGATGCGCTGGCCGAGATCCGCATGCGCAAGATTGGCTTCGTCTTCCAGTCCTTCAACCTGCTGCGCCGCGCCACCGTGCTCCGAAACGTCATGTTGCCGCTGGTCTACGCCGAACGGCCGCACGGGGAGCGCGCCGAGCGCGCGGGGAAGGCGCTGGTCGACGCGGGACTCCCAGAGAAGTGGCATATGAACAAATCCAACGAGATTTCCGGCGGCCAGATGCAGCGCGTGGCCATCGCCCGCGCGCTGGTCAACGATCCGTCGCTCATCCTAGCCGATGAGCCGACCGGCAACCTCGATTCCAAAACCGGCGAGATCGTGCTGCACACGTTCCAGAAGCTCAATCAAGAACAGAAGCGTACGATCGTGCTGATCACCCATGAGCTCTACGTGGCCGAGCACGCCGACCGCATCATCCACATCAAGGACGGCGACATCCTGAGCGACGCCAAAAACCCGAACAAACGGGTGGTACACGACATCCATGAAGACGTTTGATCTCCTGCAGGAAACCTACTGGGCCCTCTTGGCCAACAAGGCGCGCTCCGGCCTGACCGTCTTGGGTATCGTCATCGGTATCGGTTCGGTCATTGCCATGGTCGCGATCGGCCAGGGCGCGCAGGGCTCGATTCAGGCCAGCATCCAGTCGCTCGGTGCCAACCTCATTATCGTCTTCCCCGGCGCCCAGCGCGGGCCGGGCGTGACGGTCAGTGCCGGACGCGGTTCGGCCCAAAGCCTCAAGCTGGCCGATGCCGAGGCGATCGGTACCTTGCCGCAGGCCAAAGCGGTTTCGCCCGAAGTCTCGACGCGCGGGCAGGTAACGGCCCGCGGCACCAACACCAACACCTCGATCGTCGGCGTAACGCCGAGCTACCCCCCCACCCGCAACGTCGAGATCGACCAAGGCAGTTTCTTCGGCGATGTCCAGCAGAAGAATCTGGCCAAGGTCGCGGTCATTGGTCCAAACGTGCGCGACGATCTCTTCGGCGAAGGCGCCGATCCGATCGGACAGACCGTCCGAATCAAAGGCTCCGAGTTCAAGGTCATCGGCCTGACCAAATCCAAGGGCGGCTCCGGCTTCAATAACCAAGACGACCAAATCTACATCCCGATCACCACCGCCCAACGCTATCTGACCGGCAACGATTACGTCAGCCAGATCGCCGTCCAGGCGGCCGACGAAGCCTCGATGACCCCGCTTCAGGAAAGCGTCACTTCGCTCCTGCTCCAGCGGCATGACATCGCCGACCCGCAACAGGCCGACTTCAGCACCATGAACCAGGCAGACATCGTGGCGGCCGCCGGCGCCGTGACCGGCACCTTCACCCTGTTGCTCGGCTCGGTGGCCGGCATCTCGCTCTTGGTCGGCGGGATCGGCATCATGAACATGATGCTGACAACCGTAACGGAACGCACCAGAGAGATCGGCCTGCGCAAGGCCATCGGCGCCAAAAGGCGCGACATCTCGCTGCAGTTCCTGGCCGAATCGGTGGCACTGACCTTCCTGGGCGGCTTCCTGGGCATTCTGCTCGGCTGGCTGATCTCCGCGGCCGTCTCGAAGTTCGGCGGCATCGCCAGCGCGGTCTCACCGGGATCGATTCTGCTGGCCTTCGGCGTCTCGGCGGCCATCGGCGTGATCTTCGGCTGGTGGCCGGCGCGGCGGGCGGCGGGCCTGAACCCGATCGAGGCGCTTCGGTACGAATAATCCTTACTCATTCATAGATAGTAAAAATTATGAAAAAGATGCTTCCTCTCATTCTCGGCGTGGCGGTGCTGGTCGGCGCCGGCGCTTTCTACGGCGGCATGAAGTACGCGCAGGCGAAAGCGCCGGCCCGGGGCGGCCGTTACGGCATGATGAACGGGCAGGCCGGCGCCGCGGCCAACGGCGGCGGGCCGTACGGACAGCGCGGAGGATTCCGTGGCGGCCCGATGAACAGCGGCTTCGTCACCGGTGAAATCCTCTCGGACGACGGCAAGACGCTGACGGTCAAAATGCGCGACGGCGGTTCCAAGATCGTCTTCCTGAGCGACACGACGGAAGTCTCGAAGTTCGTGTCCGGCACGGCAACCGATCTCGAAGTCGGCAAAAGCGTGACGATCGTCGGCAAGACCAACGACGACGGCAGCGTCACGGCTCAGAGCGTTCAACTCCGCCCCGCTCCGATGATGCCTCCGCCAAATCCATCGACGAGATAAAGAAGCGCGCCCCGAACCATCGGGGCGCGTTTTGAACTCTCAGCGCAGGCCGTTCTTACCGATCGCATGACCCATCCGAAAGGCATCACTCACCTGACGATTGGGAAGCTTTTGGCCTTTCAAGCCCATGACGAAACCTCGCCAAAATGGCCAGGCGTATGCGGCGGATTCGACGAATGAATGGGTGCCTCGCAGTTCCCGTTGCACGTGCCCAACGGCATCCCGAATCCGGCGATATCTCCAGGGTATTTCCTCCAGATCGGCCAAACGGAGGGCTTCCGCCTCCGCCATACCGAGGTAGGCCAGCGTCGTGATTCGACAATAGCTCTCCGCAGCCATGTCGGCCTTCTCGAGAAGTTCGAGAAGGTAATCGAAATCGATCATCTTCCCTCCTTGAAAAGGTCAGATTTTAATATAGCGCACCTCGCGGCGCTTGACAGCTCTCATTAGCACTCTTATTGTATGAGTGCTAATCAAGGCAACCATGTCCCCCAACCACAAATTCACCACCAAAGCGCTGGAAGCGCTTCAGGAAGCCCAAAATCTGGCATTTGAGGCCGGCTCACAAGTTTTGGAAGCCATGCATCTCTTGGCGACGCTGCTCCGTCAGGATGACGGCGTGGTGGTTTCGGTCCTAAAGAAGCTCGGGGTTGATCCTTCAGCCGTCCGCTCACGTACCGAGGCTTCCCTGCCCCGGACCGCCATGGAAGGCGGCGGCTCGGCCCAAGTCCACGTTTCTCAGGATCTTGACCGCGCCATCCGCCAAGCCCACAAGATCGCCGAGCGCTTCAAAGACGACTACGTTTCGACCGAACATCTTCTACTCGGGCTTTTGGACACCAAAAACCCGGCCGGTGCGCTGCTCGCCGAAATGGGCGTGGGCACCGACGCCGTCCTGAAAGTGCTGATGGACATCCGCGGCTCCCAGCGCGTCACCTCCACCGAGCCCGAAGCCACCTATCAGGCGCTCGAAAAATATTCGCGCAACCTCACGCGCCTGGCCAAGGCCGAGAAACTCGACCCGGTCATCGGCCGCGACGAAGAAATCCGCCGCGTCATGCAGGTGCTCTCGCGTCGCACCAAGAACAATCCGGCCTTGATCGGCGAAGCCGGCACCGGCAAAACCGCCATCGTCGAAGGGTTGGCCCAGCGCATCGTCTCGGGCGACGTGCCGGAGTCGCTGAAAAACAAGGACGTCGTGGCGCTCGATCTCGGCGCGCTCATCGCCGGCACCAAGTTCCGCGGCGAATTCGAGGAACGCCTCA
>CAZHHN010000012.1:0-32491 GCA_964532415.1 uncultured Gammaproteobacteria bacterium | reverse complement strand
GACCACGGGAAATCGACCCTGGCCGACCGTTTTTTGGAATTCACCGGCACCGTTTCCAGGCGCGAAATGAAAGCGCAGCTGCTCGACACGATGGACCTGGAACGCGAGCGGGGGATCACCATCAAGCTGCAGCCCGTGCGCATGGATTATAAGAAAGACGGCCGCGACTACATCCTGAACCTGATCGACACGCCCGGGCACGTCGACTTTACCTACGAAGTCTCGCGTTCGCTGGCGGCCGTCGAAGGCGCGATTCTCCTGGTCGACGCCACGCAGGGCGTGCAGGCGCAGACGATCGGCAATCTGTATCTCGCCATCGAACAAGGGTTGGAAATCATCCCGGTCGTCAACAAGATCGACATGCCGGCCGCCGACATCGAGAAAACCTCGGCCGAGCTCATCCAGCTGCTCGGCTGCAAAAAAGAGGAAATCATCCTGGCGTCCGGCAAGACTGGACAGGGTCTTCAGGAGGTGATCGATGCCGTCATCGCCCGCATCCCGCCGCCGAAGATCGAGAACGACAAGCCGCTCCGTGCGCTCATCTTCGATTCGGTCTACGACGAATATAAAGGCGTGGTGGCGTTCGTGCGCATCGTCGAGGGTACGGTTAAACGCGGCGTCCAGGCGCAATTGATGGCGACGCGTGCGCAGAACGAAGTGCTGGAAGTCGGCTGGTTCCGGCCCAAATTCGTGGCGGCAGACCAGCTCGTGGCCGGCGAGATAGGCTACATCGTGACCGGACACAAGGACATCACGGCCTGCCGCGTCGGCGACACCGTCAGCGTTTCCGATTGGAAGGCGCGCGGGCTCCAGCCATTGCCCGGATACAAGGAAATCAAGCCGATGGTCTTCGCCGGCATCTTCCCAAAGGAAGGCGACGAGTTCCAGCGCCTGCGCGAAGGGCTCCTGAAGCTGAAACTTTCGGACGCTTCGCTGGCCTTCGAGCCGGAACAATCCTCCGCGCTCGGATTCGGCTTCCGCTGCGGATTGCTCGGATTGCTCCATCTGGAGATCCTGCAGGAACGCCTGTCGCGCGAGTATAACCTCGACCTGATCGTGACCGTTCCGAGCGTCGCCTATAAGGTGGACCTGAAGGGCGGCGGACAGATGACCATCAAATCGCCGACCGAGCTTCCCGACATGAGCAGGGTCGAGCGCATCCACGAACCGTGGGTCAGGCTCGACATCGTCACGCCCAAGCAGTACATCGGCGGCGTGATGGGCATGGTCGTCGATAAGCGCGGCGTCTACAAGACGATGGAATATCTCGTGGGCACCGAGACGACCAACGTGGACGACGTGGTCGGCGCGCGCGTCATCATGCACTTCGACGCGCCGCTTTCGGCTATCTTGGTGGACTTCTATGATCGGCTCAAGAGCGTCTCGTCGGGCTACGCCTCGCTCAATTACGAATTCACCGACTACCGTCCGGCCGACGTCGTGAAAATGTCGATTCTGGTGGCCGAACAGCCGGTCGAGGCGCTCTCGATGATGGTCTACGAGGACGAAGCCACCCGCATCGGACGTCGCGTCTGCGAGATCCTCAGGGAAGAGATCGAGCAGACCCAGTTCGAGATCAAGATCCAGGCCGCGATCGGCGGCACCATCGTGGCCTCCGAGCGCATCAAGCCTTTCCGTAAGGACGTGACCGGCTACCTCTACGGCGGCGACGTCACCCGCAAGAAGAAATTGCTCGAGAAGCAGAAGAAGGGTAAAAAGAAGATGATGGGTCTGGCTTCCGGCGGCGTCGACATCCCGCCCGAGGCCTTCATTGCCGTGTTGAAGCGGAGGGATGAATCGTCTTGAGCTTCCCCCAGTTTTGCTGGAACCCCAGGCGACCATCGAACCGTTTACATGATCATATGCCCAGGAAATTCCGCAGGAAACATTTCGTGAAGGCCGCCTTGGTCGCGCTCTACCTGCTCATGATCGTGACGATGATCGTCGGCTGGGCGATGCGGGGCTATTGACAGGCCGGCGTGCCGTTCGGTTACGTCCGGACGCAGATATCGGTATGCACACGAAACGCTGGAAAATGGCGGAGCCGGTTCCGGCCGACGCGGGCGAATGCCTGCGCCAACCGCGCCTTTTGGCGTCGCTTTTGTGGCGGCGGGGCATCCGCACCGCCGAAGAAGCCGGCCGGTTCCTGGACCCCGTCTGGGAACGCGACGTGCACGATCCCGCCCTTTTTTCGGACATGGGCAAAGCCGTCGAGCGCCTGCTCCGGGCGATTCGGGACGGGGAGAAGATCGTCGTCCACGGCGATTACGATGCCGACGGCGTCTCGGGATCGGTCATCCTGCATGCCACGCTGAAGCAATTGGGAGCCGACGTCTCCGTCTATTTGCCGCATCGCGAAAAGGAAGGCTATGGCATGAACGCCCCGGCCATCGGACGCCTGGCGGCCGCCGGCGCCAAAGTCATCGTGAGCTGCGACTGCGGCGTCTCGAACGGGCCGGAGATCGCGCTGGCCGCTTCGCTCGGCGTCGACACGATCATCACCGATCATCACACGCTGCCGCCGGAACTGCCGCCGGCCTACGCCATCCTCCATCCACTGCGTGAAGGAGAAACCTACCCCTTCCGTGGACTGACGGGCGGCGGAGTTGCGTTCAAGTTGTGCCAGGCGCTTTGGAAAGCCGGGAACCTGCCGGCAGGCCAGGAGAAGTGGCTGCTCGACATGGTTTCGATCTCGACGGTGGCCGACATGGGGCCGCTTATCGGCGAGAATCGCGCGCTCGTCCATTTCGGCCTGACGGTGCTCAATAAGACGCGCCGTCTCGGCCTCAAATCGCTGATCGACGGCTTCCGGCGCGGCGAAGAACCGCTCGATGCGCAATCGATCGGTTTTCGCATTGCGCCGCGTATCAACGCGGCCGGGCGCATGGAGCACGCCGATGCCGCCTTCGCGCTTCTAACAGCCGAAACTCCCGAAGAAGCCGCCGTGCGTGCCGAAAGGCTGCACGCGCACAACCGTGACCGGCAGGCCGCCACGGAAACGATCGTGAAGGAAGCGCGGCAACTGGCGGCGGCGCAGATCGCGCAGACGGCCATCGTGGTGACGGGAGCCGACTGGCCGGCCGCGCTCTGCGGTCTGGTCGCCTCACGGCTGGTCGACGATCATGGCAGGCCCGTTATCGCGCTTGGACGCGGCGACGGGGAGAAATACGTCGGTTCCGGCCGGAGCGTGCCGGGGTTCGATATCACCGCCGCGCTGCGTCGGGCTTCCGTCCATCTTTTCAGATTCGGCGGCCATCCCGCCGCCTGCGGGCTGACGATCCAGGGCGACGGGAATTTTGAAGCGTTCAAGAATGTGTTTCTGGAAGACGCCGCAGCCGCGCTTTCCGCTGCGGATCCCGAGCCGTTCATCGAAATCGAGGAGGAAGCCGCCGTGCATGAGTTGTCGATCGGACTGCTCGATGAGTTGGCAAAACTCGAACCGCACGGCGTCGGCAATCCGCGCCCGCGCTTCCTGCTGCGCGCCGCCCGCGTCGTTTCGGTCCAGGCGATCGGGCAGGAAGGTCGGCATCTCCGCCTGGTCGTGACGGACGGAAGAAGCCGCTTCAAGCTGATTGGATTCGGTTTCGGCGAAAGGGCTGCCGATCTCGCTCCGGGCGGGGCCATCCAGGTGGTTGTCGAGCTTGAACGGAACGAATGGAACGGCCGGGTTGAACCGCAGGGGAGGATCGTGGATATCCGGACGGACGGGGATTCTCCCGCGCCTTGAAACAAAAAAGCACGGCAGAGTCCGTGCCCGGTCACGCGCCTGGGAAAAAGCGTAACCAGATCTGGTTCATGATCATGTCGGCGGTCATGCGACAGGCCTCGGGAAGATCGACCTGCGCTCCGCCGATGATTTTGCTCCGGCTCAGACGGCCGACGTTGCTGTCCACATGCCTGTAAATGATCGGCAGCATCAGGTCTTTCAACGCTTCCTGGGAACTGCGGACCGTCTGACCCTCGGCATTCAGGAAACAGAGGTCGTTCTCCTGCCGCCCGATCCGGAATTGGTGAATGAGCTTGGCTGCAAGATAGGCGGTCAGTCTGACGCCGATGTTGATGCGTTCGAAACCGTCTTCTGCGTTGCCGACTTCGGTCAGGCGCACGGCTTGATGATCCTCGCTGAAAGAATACACAGGGCCTCCTTGCTGTGCCGATGGGGCGTCTTGCGCTTCCAGCCTTTCATGCGTGCGGCGCCACGTCAAGCCAGCCGGCGGCTTCTGACGGCAAGCCGCGGATCGGCGATGGTTTCGTGCTATACTTCCGCCAATCCATGGCCGCCTATTCGCATCTCATCACCTATACCGACGGAGGCTCGCGCGGTAACCCCGGACCGGCCGCCTTCGGCTACGTGATCAAGACGCCCGAAGGAGAAATCGTCGCCGGACATGGCGAATATATCGGCGTGACCACCAACAACCAGGCCGAATACAAGGCCATCCTGGCGGCTATCCGCAGGGCGCGCGAACTCGGCGCCGAGACGCTTGAGATGCGCATGGATTCCGAGCTGGCGATGAAGCAGCTGACGGGGGAGTACCGCGTCAAGGACCAGGGCATCGCTTCCATCTTCCTGCTGATTCACAACGAGAAGCTGGCGTTCAAAAAAGTCACGTTCACGCACGTCCGGCGCGCCTACAACAAAGAAGCCGACGCCAAGGTGAACGAGGCGCTCGACCGGCATCTAAAAATTTAACCTGAACGATATGTCCGAACGCCCACCCGAAGTCCCGGTCGAACGGAATGAGCGAAATGAGCGAGCTGCGGTCTTCGCGCAGGCCAAGGCGGCACTGGCGGAGCAAAACATGGAAGCATTCTTCGGACACTTGGACGCGGCCATGGCCAAGCTCGGCGGGGACGATGCCGTTGCCTGGCAGCAGCTGGCGATCGATATCTATGCTACCGGTGTCACGGCGCTTGGCAGCCAAGAGATGGCCAGGCAGTACGATGAGAAATTCGGCGATCCGGAGACGCGCGACTGGATGTTCGGCCACCTCTGATCGATAAGGAAATCCCGACGGATGACGTCGGGATTTCCGTCTAAACCGTTTTGAAGCCGGACGCGGAGGCCAGGGTTTCGGCTTGGCCGATCATCGCGCCGAAACTCGCGGTGATCCCGTCTGACCAGAACTTCGGATCGTTCGGATCGAGACCGAAGGGTTTCAGGAGTTCGCCGGCGTTTTTGGTGCCGCCGGCCGAGAGCAGCTGCAGATACATCTTTTCGAAGTCGGCGCCGTACCGGTCTTTCACGGCATACAGGCTTTGCGTCAGCATCTCGCCGAACGCGTAGCTGTAGACGTAGAAGGGGCGGTGGAAATGGCTGACATACGTCCAGAGCAGATCCATGTCCCGATAGTCGAAGACATCGCCGTCCGGGCCGTAGAGTTCCCGCGTGCTTTCCATCCAGGCGACGGAGGCTTCTTCGACCGAGAGCTTCCGCCCGCCGGCGGCGTGCAGCCGGCGTTCCAGGTTCGAGAAGCTGATCTGCCGGACGACGGTGTTCATCATGTCGTCGATCTTCCCGGCCACCAGCGCGAGTAGGTCATCGGCGGCGCCTTTCGCTTCCAGTGCCGTTTTGAGATGCTCGAACGCCACGCGTTCGCCGAAGACCGACGCCGTTTCGGCGTAGGCCATGGGCGCATTGAACATCAGCGGCCCCTGGGCCCGGGCGGCCAGGATGCCGTGCGCGGCGTGCCCGACTTCGTGCGCGATGGTCGCCACGTCGCGCCTTGAACCTTTGTAATTCAGGAAAACGAATGTCTCCGGTGTGCCGTCGGGCAGAATGATCGAATAATTGTAGGCGCCGCCGCGGCGGTTCGGTTCGCCCGGCGCGTCGATGCGCCCGCGCGCAAACAGGCTTTCGACGATTTCCGCCAGCACCGGGCTGAACGAACGGTACGCGGAAATCACCGTGCGCTTGGCGTCCTCAAACGGCATGAGCGTACGGTCTTCGAACGGCAGCTTGGCATTGCGGTCGCTCCAGCGGAGCTTCGGCAATCCGAGCAGCGCGGCCTTGAGCCGGTACCAGCGTCTGGCGAGCGGACCGGCCACGTTGCGCACGGCGGCATGCAGCGCCTCGACGGTCGCGTCCGGGATGTCGTTCTCGAGATTACGGGCCGACATCGGATGCGGGTAGTGCCGCTCGCGATCCTCGACGCTCTTCGCGCCGGCCGTCATGTGCAGCGTTTGGGCGGAATACTCGGCGAAAAGACCCCGGAAGCCCTCGTTCACCGTCTTCTGAATGGCGGCGCGGCGGTCCGGATCGGCGTCTTCCTGCAGCAGATGCAGCATATCGGTCAACGGACGCTTTTCTCCCTCCCACTCGAAACGCAGCAGGCTTTCGACTTTGTCGTGGAATTCCGCCCAGGCGCCCGCACCGTACGGCGAGCGCTTGGCGAGCGCAGACTCGATCGCTTCGCCAAAAACATGCGTCCGGTATCTTCGTATCCGGGCGATCCAGGGCAGATGCCCAGCCACGACCCGATCGCGCGCGGCCAAATCCGCGATGGTTTCGTCCGGCAGGGCGATCACTTCGAGCTCGAAGAACGTCAGTTCCTCACCGGAAATCGCGCTGACGTTCTGTTGAACTTCGGCCATCCGGCTTTCGATCTCCGTGGCTGTCGTATCGGTGCTGAATTTCAGGAAGAGGTACGCCAGCATCTTGTTGGCCAGGCTGTCGAGGCGCCCGTATTCGGTCAGCGCCGATCCGAGCCGTTCCGCCAAGCCGCCCTGATACGCCGCGCGAAAAGCCGCGGCATCTTTCGCGTACGCGCTGAGATCCGCCTCAAGCCGGGGATCGTTCGCGGCGTCATAGAAACATTCCAGGTTCCAGCGATAGGTTTCAGCTCCCGTCATGGGAAAAGATATGCCCACAGTGTGCGTGGCATGGGAGACGGTGTCAATTTCTGATAGAATGTCGGCATATGGGGATGTCCGGCCGCCGTATCAGTATCGCCTCCGTGCTTTTTGGCGTCGGGGCGTTTTGGTTCCTGCTCCCGGCCTCTCTGGCGCTCGCCGCAGCCCATAACGTCAACGGCTGGGCATGGTCCGGGACGACCGGATGGATTTCGACGAACTGCAACACCGACCCGAGCGGCTGCGGTGGCACGGCCGGCGACTACGGTCTCGATATCGATGGCACCGGAAACCTGTCCGGTTGGGCGTGGTCGAGCGAAGCGGGATGGATCTGTTTCGGCGCGACCTGCAATGGCGCCGCCGGCGTCCCGCCATCCGGTACGCCTTCGGCGCCGGCTTCGGCCGCCGATCACTACTGTCCCGGCTTCGTCCCCTGTGCGCATTACGACGCCAATACCGGCGAGCTGCACGGCTGGGCATACGTCGTCAGCTATACCGACGGCGCCAGCTACCGCGGCTGGATCTCACTCAACTGTACGGACGTCGGTTCCAATACGTCGTCTCCGCATTCCTGCCCGTCTTCCGATTACGCGGTGACGTTCAACGAAGCCGCCACCCAGCCGGCCGGCGAATTTTACGGTTACGCCTGGAACGGTAACGGCGATGCCACCGGCAACGGCTGGATCCAGTTCGGTTGCGGCCAGCCGCAGGGATCGTGCGCGGGGCCGGGCGGATCGTGGGGCGTCACGAGCGGCTGGGTCAACAGCGGTTGGACGTCGATTGCGCCGATCGAAGGCGTGTATGCGCCGTGGTCGGCGACGCCATCGACATCGCGCCTGACGGATATCCCGATCGCGTTTTCCCAGTTTTCCGCGCCGGCCGGATCGCTCCTGCACTGCAGCTTCCGCATGTCCGACAACAGCTATCGCCAGGTGAACATCCCGATCGCCGCCCGGCGGGCGCGGATAAGCGAGACCGATTCTTATACGATCTCCGCCACGGCGCCGGATGCAGTCACGGACGGAGCCGGCAATCCGGTGCTTTGGTCGTTCAGCTCGCAACCGCCGTCGCCGCCTTTTGGCTGCGAAATCCAGGGAATGCCTTCCGTCCAAAAGGCCGTGTCGAACCGCATCGCCGTCCATCCCGAAAGCTGGACCTTTTCCGGTCCGGGCGGCGGGAGCTCCGTCGATTCGGTGCGGGCCAAATACTGCCTGGACGGCAACACCAACACCGATCCTTCGCGCGCCTATTTCCTGAACACCGACGCGAACGGCAACGTCGTCCAGTGCGACACCGAGGGCGATCTGGCGCTCACGCTCCTGCGCGCACGCGGCGTGCCGGTCGAAGTGAAGTGCTACGACAACCTCGACAATGACGCCAACCTCCAGAAGGATTGCGCGGGCGGCACGCCGGCCACGGTTCAGGACCGCGCCTGCCGCGGCATCACCTACCTGTGCATTCCGCATCCGGCCGCCTCGGCGCCGCAACCGCCGCGTCCATGAACAGGCGTGTTTGGATCCTGTTCCCGTTTCTGTTGGCGGCACTGCTCATCGGCGATCTGCGTCCCGACCCGGCTTTTGCGCTCATCAATACGGCCTGTCCGGGAAATATCTGTACCGGTACGGTTGCCGTCGGTGGGCAGGCGGTCCAGTATTTTTGGACGGAGAACCAAAATGCCGCCGATGCCAGCCTGAAGATCCGTTTCAAGAGCGGTCCGTACGCGACCAGCGCCAACCCGGTGCGCTTCATCGTGACGGTCAGTCAGGCCTTCGCTTCGAACGCGTCCCTCAAGAATCCGAGCCCGCTCTTTTCGCTGCCGCCCAACCAGATCGTGAACGGCACTCGGACGATCATCGAGCGGTCGGTCACTTCAAGCGCCTCCGGTACCAGCTACGACTTCGTCCAGGATCTGCGCTACGGTCCGATTTCGCCCGGCACTCTGGCCGTCACGCTTGAGATCGACCAGTACGGCGCCACCCAGTTCGTCGGCCCGTTCAACGTCTATTTCGATGCCGCCTCGCCTTCGAACCGCGACGAGGGGACTTCGCTCGCGACGCTCTACGGCGCAGCCTATCGTCAGTGTTACGACGTCGCCGACAACGATCTGGATTACCGGACCGACTGCGCCGATTCCGACTGCATCGGTAAAAGCATCGGTCCCACCAATGTCTGCGAGGCGCCGGAAGCGACCTGCAGCGACGGGCTGGATAACGACGGCAACGGCAAAACCGACTGCGCCGACCCGCTCTGCAACGGCAGGGCCGGTAATCCCGCCGGAACGAAATTTTGCGGAGCGGAAAACGGCGGCGCCGCCCATATCAACTGTGCCGATGGATTCGATAACGACGGCAACGGCAAAACCGACTGCACGGACGACAGTGCCGGCACCGGCTGCTGGAAGTCCGCCTTCCAGGACTGCGCCAAGACGGAGATCTCGTGCACCGACGGCATCGACAACGACCGCGATGGCAATTACGTCTCCACTGTCGACGCCCTGCCCGGGACGGGCTTTGATTGCCTCGATTACGATTGCAAAGGATTAGGGAACTGCAGCCAGAATGAGAACAAGCGTTGGGTGCCGGGTCCGCCGGGCCCCGGCAGCTTCATCGACGACCCGACCCAGTGCTTCAACGGCCTCGATGACGACTTAGACGGCGTCAGCGACTGTTCCGACACGGACTGTCTCGGCGTCACGAGCGGCGCGCAGCGCTGCGCCGGCTTCGAAGCCTACCTCCCGCCGCGGACGCTCGGGACCGGCGATCCGCTTCCGAAATTCTATTTCAATTACTGCAGCGACGGTATCGACAATGACGGCGACGGACTGACCGACGGCGCCGATCCGGACTGCAGGAACGTGTTCGGCGAATGCGGCCCGTCTCCCGCCACCGAAAACTACACGCTGCTTTCCTGTGCCGACGCCAAGGACAACGATCTGAACGGTCAGACCGACTGCGCCGACAACGCCTGCCGGTCGGCCGGCAAGCTCGGTCGCGCGGGCTGCACCAGCGGCGCCTGCGGGACGCCGGCGCAGTATGCCACGACCAAAACCGACGCGGCAGCCTGTGCCGCTTCGGAGAACGCGGCAGCCGTCTGCGGCGATGGCATCGATAACAACGCCAATGGCACGACGGACTGCAGCGACGCTTCCTGCAGTGGGTTCCGGCATGGCCCGACCGCGGGTTCGGTTCCGGTGCCCTACCTGTGCGGAGCCGAATCCGGTGCGGCGACCTGTCATGATGGCGCCGATAATGACTCCGACAGCGGTACCGACTGCTTCGACACTGCCTGCCAAGACGGTACGCAGTGCGCCCGGCGGCCCGGTGCGGGCGGCTGGACGCTGGCCGCCAGCTGTCCGACGGTCCCGCACACCACCAACCTCGCGCCGCTCGCGGCGGGCGGTTCCGTACAGGTGGCGCATGACGATGCGATCTACGTGAACAACCCATATCACATGCGGTTCACCGGATCGGGCTCGTACAGCTCGCTGACGATCGTGATCGGGGATGCCGCCACGGCCGCCAATGCCTTTCCGTTCAGCGCCGGCGGCTGCGTCCTGTCCGGCACAGGCGCTTCGCAGATGCAATACACAAGTTCTTCGCCGGGCGTGGGGGTGATCAACGAGCTGGCCGGTCAGACCGCCGGCAATTTCGACGTGACGCTCACCTGCAATCCGGCTTCGGCCGTGCCGGTCGGTCCTCCGCCCCAGAGCTTCAAAGTCGCGGAAGTCGCCAATCATGGCGGGACGGTCGAGTTCGGAGAGACGACGCTCTCGGTGCAGGTCTATGAACACACCTCGCCGACGCTACCGAATCCGGCCGTCGAAATCGAAGGGCTCGTTTCCGGCAAGGTCAACGTGCCGGTCGGTGGCAGCGTGCGCTTCCAGGCCGTTCCCAACACCGATTCGTCCGGTATCTGCCGTTGCGATTTCAGCCTGAATGGAACGCTCGCGAGTTCTCCCGACGGGAATTGCACGGTTTCGGCCGGTCCGTTCGCCAACGACGCACCGGCCTACGCGATCCGTACCGTGGCGGTCGACGGCGCTTCCAATCTGAGTGCCAGCAGCACGGTGCAAACGATCAACGTGAACGTCATGCCGTCCGTTTCCGCCAACCTGGTGCTCGGCTTGGACAGCAATGGCGCGACCGTCTACACCTATCGGGGCAACGAAGCGGTCAATCTCA
This sequence comes from uncultured Gammaproteobacteria bacterium, assembly GCA_964532415.1. Classification (GTDB taxonomy): domain Bacteria; phylum Patescibacteriota; class Patescibacteriia; order SG8-24; family DYFX01; genus DYFX01. Next base: position 21,458 of record CAZHHN010000012.1, on the reverse strand, counting down.
CGACGGCCTTCCAAACCGACACGCTCAGCACGTTTCCGGTGGGATCGAACTGCCGGGTCTATGTGTACGACAAAACGTGGTCCGGCGGGGGATTGGCGGCATCGAGCGCCATGACGCCGGTCGCGCTCGGCAACACGCTGACCTGCCAGGGCACGTACACCGTCCCGCCGGGCCTCTCCGCCGGCCGCTACTGGATGTTCGTCGAGGCGACCGATTCGGGCGGCGATATCGTCCGTTCGAACATTCAGACCTTCCTGAAATGCGAGAATGCCGACGTCGGAACCGGCGACTGTAAAGACGCGGACTTCGATCATGACGGCACGCCCGAAGGGCGCTTCACGCCGAACGGCTATGCTTCACCGCCGACCCCGACGTACTTCGGCGCCCCGCAGCCGCGCGCCTGCGACAACTGCGTCAATTTCTACAATCCCAACCAGTCCGATACGAATGCCAACGGGGTCGGGGACGCCTGCGAAGCCGGATTGGTCGGGCGCTGCAAGTACAAATTCTGCGGCTCGGCGCCGAACGATCCGACGCCCGGGTCCGCCTGCGCCGACGATGCCGACTGTACCGCGCCGGACCTGTGCGTCGTCGTCGATCAACCGATGTGTACCGTCAACTGCGCTGTCGATGCCGACTGCCAGCCGCCCAATACGACAGCGGTCGGTTCCTGCAGCCTCGACTGGGGTGCCTGCGATGCCTCCGGCGCGGATGCCGGCAACTGCTGCTTTTCGAACAGCGACTGCCTTTCCGGCAGCTGCAAGGCGTTGGTCAAGCCGTTCCTCGAGACGATGTCGGGACAGATCTATTCCGGCGGACAGCTGCAGGCCGGAGAGGCGCCGCCGGTTTACAACGCGACCTTCTGCCTCCAGTCCAACGGCACCATCACCAATTTCACCAGCGCGAACGGATGCACGCTGGCCGGAAGCCCCGCCTACCAGCCTCCCACCAAGGACAAGAATTATGTCGGTTCGCTCGGAGCGATCGACGTGAACGGCATCCTGAACGGCAAATACGGAACGCTGGCCGGCGGTTCTGCGCCGCCCGATCAGCTCGCCGGAAAAATTTATTATTTCCCGTCCGGCCTCTCGATCAACGCGCCGATCACCTTCCAGAATTCCTCCGGCGTCGCCCGGGCCAATGGTTTGGTCGTGGTGAAAGGGACATTGAATATCAACGCCGACCTCGATTATCAGGACCGCAACGAAAGCGATCTCAAGAACCTCGCTTCGGTCGGCTGGCTGGTGCTCAAGGCCGATGACGGCACGGGCGGCAAGATCAACATCGCGCCGTCGGTCGGAAAAGTCGTCGGGGCCTTTTATGCCGAGGACACCATCGACACCGGCAACGGCACTTCGCCGCTCATGGCGACCGGGGCGTTTGTCGCCAGGAATTTCGCTTTTAGCCGCCAGTACGCGTCCCGGACGGCCGGCTCCGAGCGGGTGACGTTCGATGCGCGCCTCGTCCTGAACCCTCCGCCGGGCCTCTCCGATGCCGGACGTTCCCTGCCGGGTTTCCTCTCGATTCCCGGCCAATAGGGCCGGGCGGGTGTGGTATACTGAAAGGGAATCTATCTCACGCAGCAGCTATGGCGTTTCTCGGCCAGTCAAAACCCAGTTACCTCGGCATCGATTTCGGCGCGGGCGGCGTCAAGCTCGTTGAATTGATGAACGAGAAGGGGCGTGCGCGGCTGGTGACGTATGCCTTTGTCGACCGCGCGGTCGAGTTGATGGAGAAGAACCCGATCGAGGATCCGGCCGGAACCGCCGAGCTGCTCAGGAAGATGCTCAAGAAGGCACGGACGACCACGCGGCGGGCCGTTTCGGCGCTCCCGATCGCGTCGGTCTTCAGTTCGATCATCAGCGTACAGAAATCGCCCAAGCACGAAGAGCTCGAAGCGGCCGTGCAATATCAGGCCAAGAAGCTCATCCCGCTGCCGCTCGAGGAGATGACGGTCGATTGGAAACCGATCGCCACGCCGACCCCGGCGGCCGATGAGAAATATCTCCAGGTGCTGCTGACGGGCGCGGCCAAGTCACTGATCGCCAAATACACTTCCATTTTTTCCGCCGCCGGTCTTGAACTGCTCAGCCTCGAAACCGAAGCGCTCGCCATCATCCGCGCCCTGATCGGCCGGGATCGTTCGCCGACCCTGGTGCTCGACATCGGCACGCTCCGCACCAATATCCTGATCATCGAGAACGGTATCCCGCTCGTCAGCCGCAGCGTTGCGCAGGGCGGTTTGCAGATCACCCGTGAGATGGCCTCCGCGCTCGGTCTTCCCGCGGAGCAGGCCGAGAGCATGAAAATCGACGCCGCCGCCATGGCATCCATGTATGCGGGCGGATTCCCAAAGCTGTTTGAGAAGGCACTGGCACCGATTTTGAGCGAGCTGACCTATTCGACCAACCTGTTTCTGGGGCAGAAAGCCAACGAGAACAAGCGTCTCGACAAGATCATCCTGACCGGTGGCGGGGCCCTGCTGCCGCAGCTGTCGGAGCATCTCTCCAAGGCGGCGAGCCTGCGGGTGTACGTCGGCGATCCGTGGGCGCGCGTCGTCTATCCGGAGGCGCTCCGTCCAGTGCTGAATCAAATCGGTCCCCGTTTCGCGGCGGCCGTCGGGCTCGCGATGCGCGATATCGATTGACGTATGGCCGACGACATCAATCTCCTCTCCGGCGCCTCCGCACCCTCACCGAAGAAGGATGCATCGTTTCAGGCTGCCCGTGCGCCGAAGGACGAAGAACTCCGATTGCACGTGCCGCCTCCCGAAATCGAACCGCCCGCACCGCCGATGGTTAAAGAATCTCCGAAGCCGATCTTCAGTCAGAAAATCGCCCCGGTTCCGTCAGTGGCACCGAAACCCGCTCCGCTACCGTCCCCGGCTCCGCCCGCCATGCCCAAGGCTGTTCCGCTCCGGACGCCGGTGCTGCCTCCGAAACCGTCCGTGCCGGAAGAAAAGGATCCGGGCACGCTCCGGGTCAGCCTGATCGCCACCGGAGCCGGTGCCGGTCTTTCGGAGATGGCGCTTCGGCGCCGGCTCCGGCTCTTCGCGCTGACCGGGGGCTTGGGGCTGCTTCTGAACGGCATCGTTTTCGGTGCGCTGCTCTATCAGAAATCGGTCGTACAAAAGGGGAATGCGGTCGCCGAGCAGACGGTCAGGGATCTCGATGCCGAGATCGATGCGCATGAAAAAGATCTCACGCCGGTGCGCGACTTCCAGGCCTTGGTGCAGGCGGAAGCCAAAGTCCTTGCGAATCACGACCACTGGACGCAGGCTCTGAAACTGCTGGAGGGCGATGCTCTGCCGCTCGTGCAATTCGGAAGCCTTTCCGGCGCCGACACCGGCGCGATGAGCTTTGACGTGTTTGCCAGCGACTACACGACCCTGGCGAAGCAGATCGTGGCTTTCCGCAACGATCCCCGCGTCCAAAAGGCCGAAGTCGGCACCGCCTCCGCGGATTTCGGCGAGAACGACCTGTTGAAGGGCGTGCGTGCGCAGGTGACGATGACGATCAATCCCGCGGTCTTCAGGTATCAGCCCCCATCTTCCTGACCCATGGCCTCTCTCTCCCGCAGCAAAGCCGCCGTCTGGATCGCCCGGCACCTCCTGCCGTCCGGCATGGTGTTGGTGGTGCTCATGCTCGCGCTCGGTTATATGTTCATCTTCCGTGGGCAGATCGCCTCGGTCAGATATGCCGATCGCGTCAGCGCCCTGAAAGATGAAGCGTCTGCCAAGCAGGCGTATCTAAAAAAACTCGATGAACTGAAAAGCCGCTACGACACGTTCGATCCGGAAGACGTCACCCGCCTCCGCCAGATGATCCCCCGAGAAGCCGACGTACCCGGCCTCTTGGCGACCCTCGAGGCCGCGGCCGTGCAGGCCGACCTGCAGCTTACGGCCGTCAATTTCGCCGCCAGCGACACCTCCGGACTTCCCAGTATTCCGGGTCTCTCGGCCATCAACGTTTCGGTGTCGCTCGCGCACGGTGATTACGGACGCTTCAAGCTCTTCCTCGACGGCCTGCAGTCGAGCCTACGGCTGTTCGATGTCCGCAGCGCGAATATCAATCCGAGCGGCGCATCCTACACCCTGACGATTCGGGCGTACGTCTGGGGCAAACCGTCCTGATCTATGTCGAAACTGACCAAAAGCCAGAAACAGCTTATTTTACTGGGAGTCGTACTGGCGGCCATCTTGGTGGTGCTGGCCATCTTCATTTTCAAGCCGCCGGCCCTTCTTCAAGAAGTCTTCGCGCCGAAGACGATCGATACGCGCATCCCGGATGACGTGCTCAAAGCTCCGGAGTACCGCCATCTGATCATGCCGGTCGAACTGCCGCTCGTGCCGGGGCCGACCGGTCGGCCCAATCCGTTCGCTCCCTATTAATTCCCCCCTCGTCTCTGATCCATGGCCGTCCCTCTCAAGACCGCGGCCGGCCTCCTGGAACGCCTGGCCGGTCAGGGTAAGCTCAGCAAGGAAACCTTCGTGGCGCTCGCGACGGAGTTTTCCGGCCGGGATGCCGAGGCGCTCGAACACGCCCTGCTTGAACGCCGCCTGGTGGGAGAGGAAGATATCGCGCGCGCCAAGGCCGAGAGCCTGGACATGGAGTTCGTCGATCTGCTTGGCCGGCAGATCGATACCGATACGCTGAACATCATCCCCAAGTCGGTGGCGGAAACGTATCAGGTTGCGGCTTACGAATTGGAAGGGGGGAAACTCAAGGTCGCCTATGTCGATCCGCTGAATGCCGCCGCCGTCGAGGCCGTCGGTTTCCTGACGGCCGAGCGGAATCTCCAGCCGATACCCGTCGTCGTCACGCCCTCCGCCTTCCAGGCCATCCTGAAACAGTACGGGACGCTCAAGCGGGAAGTCGCCGCGGCGGTCAAGTCCGTCCAGGAAGAACGCGAGCCCGAACAGGAAGAGCGCTTGGCCAGGGAGGATGCGGGTCTCGAGGAAGTCATCAAGGGCGCGCCGGTCTCCCGCATCGTTTCGGTGATCATGCGCTACGCCGTTGAGGCAAAGGCGTCCGACATCCATATCGAACCAAAGAACAAGGAGACGCGCGTGCGTTATCGCATCGACGGCGTGCTGCGGACCCTGCTGACGCTGCCGGGTTACCTGCATTCCTCCGTCATCTCGCGCGTCAAGGTGCTGGCCAACCTCAAGCTCGATGAAACGCGCATTCCCCAGGACGGCCGCATCACCCAGGTCATCAACGGCAAAAACATCGATTTCCGCGTGTCGACGCTGCCGGTCGTCGACAGCGAAAAGGTCGTGATGCGCGTGCTCGATACCTCGACCGGCGTGCCGAGCCTTGAGCAGCTCGGCTTTCGGAAGAAGTACCGTGACACGCTGGCGCAGGAAATCCGCCGGCCGCACGGCATGATCCTGATCACCGGACCGACCGGCTCCGGAAAATCGACGACGCTGCTCACCATGCTGAGCATGATCAACGACGAAGGCGTCAACATCTCGACGCTCGAGGATCCGGTCGAGTATTTCCTGCCGGGCGTGAACCAGTCGCAGATCCGTCCGGAGATCAATTTTACCTTCGCCAACGGGCTGCGCGCGCTCCTGCGGCAGGACCCGAACGTCATCATGGTCGGTGAGATCCGCGACCAGGAAACCGGCGAACTCGGCGTGCATGCCGCGCTGACCGGCCACCTCATTCTCAGCACCATCCACACCAACGACGCCGGCGGCGTCATTCCGCGCCTGATCGACCTGGGCGTCGAGCCCTTCCTGCTTTCGGCCACGCTCAACATGATCATCGGCCAGCGCCTTGCACGTAAAATCTGCGAACACTGCAAGGAGCCGGCCGACGTGCCGGAAAACCTGCAGGCGCTCGTCCGCGATGCGCTTAAGCCCGTTCCGCCCGGGTATTACGAAGGCCAGAACATCGACGGTCCGCTCGCGCTTTTTAAGGGACGCGGCTGCGTGCGCTGCAGCGACACCGGCTACCTCGGACGGACGGTCATTGCCGAGCTCATCGCCGTCACGCCGGAAATCCAGCGCCTGATGAACAGCGGCTTTCCGGTCGAGCAGGTCCGGTCCGAAATCCGCCGGCAGGGCTGGATCACGATGCGTCAGGATGCCATGCTGAAAGTCGTCGAAGGCGTGACTACGATTGACGAAGTGCTCCGTCTCGCGAGAGAATAACAGATGAAACCCCCTATGGCTGCCGACCCCAAAGCTGTAAAAATCCTGCTGGTCGAGGACGACGCGTTTCTCGCCAGCGTTTACGCCACCAAATTCGAGCTCGAAGGCTTTTCGGTATTGCATGCCGCCGACGGCGAACAAGGGCTGAAAGCCGCCGAAAAGCATCTGCCGGACATCATCCTGCTCGACATCCTGATGCCGAAGATGGACGGTTTTGAGATGCTGCACCGCCTCAAGCAGGACCCGAAGCTCGAACCGATCCCGGTCGTGATGCTCACCAATCTCGGACAAAAGGAAGATGTCGAACGTTGCCTCAAAGAAGGCGCCGTCGATTACCTGATCAAGGCCCATTTCGTGCCCGGGGAAGCGGTCAAGAAAGTCCGGAAAATCCTGCAGATCGCCTGAGGCATGCCGATTTTCACGTACAAGGTTCGCGACAGCCGCGGTGTTGAGATCGAGGGCGCGGTTGAAGCCCAAAACGAAACGCAGGCGGAAGAGGTCCTGCGTGAGCGGGGATACCAGCTCGTTTCCCTGACGGAACGCGAAGCGACTTCGATCGAAGACGTGCGCTTCAATTTCCTCCAGCGCGTCACGGTACGGGACGTGGTGGTCTTTTCCCGTCAGCTTTCGGTCATGATCGGCGCTTCGGTTTCGATCGTGCGGGCCCTGCGCACCTGCGCCCGTCAGACCGTCAATACGAAGTTCCGGGCGGTCGTGCTGGACGTCGCCAATGAAGTCGAGGGCGGCGTGCGCCTGTCGGACGCCTTCAACAAGTATCCGCGCGTCTTCGGCAGCTTCTTCATCAACCTGATCCGTTCCGGCGAAACCTCCGGCAAGCTCGACGAAGTGCTGCTCTACCTGGCCGACCAGCAGGAAAAGGATTATGACCTGCGCCAGCGCGTGCGGGGAGCGCTCATCTACCCGATCCTGGTCGTCGGCCTGCTGTTCGTGGTCGGTACCGTCATGATGATCTTCGTCGTGCCGAAGCTCACGGCCGTTTTGGCCGAAAGCGGCGTCGATCTTCCGATCTCCACCCGCATCCTGATCGGCACCAGCCACGTGTTCGTCCGCTTCTGGTATCTGATCATCGGCGGAGCGGTCGGCAGTGTCGTCGGCGGAAGGGCCTTCTACCGCACGCCGGTCGGCCGCCGTTTCATCGATGGCGCGCTGCTGCATGTGCCGGTTTTCGGATCGCTGCTCCGGCGCATCTATCTCACGCGCATCACGCACAGCCTGGCGACGCTGATCGGCGGCGGCGTCGATATGGTCACGAGTCTCAAGGTCGTCGCCGGTGTGGTCGGCAACGAAGTCTACCGTGACATCCTTCTGCGCACGGTCCAGGAAGTCGGCGCCGGCAACTCGATCGTGGCCGTCTGGAGACTGCATCGGGAGATTCCCGACATGGCGACGCAGATGATCGCGGTCGGCGAAGAGACCGGCAAGCTCCAGCAGGTGCTCGAACGCCTGACGGATTTCTATACCCGTGAGGTCAGCGCCTCGGTGGCCAACCTTTCGACGGCGATCGAGCCGCTCATCATGGTCGTGCTGGGCGTCGCGGTCGGCGGTTTCGTCGCCGCCATCATCCTGCCGATGTACACGCTGGCCCAACAGATGTGAAAAAAGGCCTTTCCCTGGTTGAACTCCTGGTCGCGACCGGGCTCGTTCTCCTGCTCGGAGCGGTCATGCTGCTGGGCGTGCTCGATCAGCGCCGCCGCAGCCGCGATACCGAACGCGTTTCGACCGTCCGGCAGGTTCAGGCCGCGCTCGGAACCTATCAGGTCAGGCACGCTTCCTATCCCGGTTCCGCTGATGAATTGGCTCCTGGGGATGCCGCCGCCGCCCGCGCCCTCGGCTATCAGCCGGATCCGTCGGGTTGCGACGCGTCGGCCTCCGAAATCTGCCGTTCTTACCGCCTGACCTTTTCGCTTGAAGGTGCCGTTGGGACGTTGAGCGGCGCGCATTGCGCGGCCGATCCGCAGGCGCTCTCGTGCTCCCGTTGAAAATGTGGTAGACTGTGGATAATTAATAAGTCTTATTGAAACGCTCTAGTTTCTTTCCTATGAAACGAGCCCCTTCCGGTTTCACGCTCATTGAGCTCTTGGTCGTCATCGCGATCATCGGCTTGCTCTCGACGCTCGCCGTCGTCGCGCTGAACAGCGCCCGCCAGCGTTCGCGCGACGCCAAGCGCGTGTCCGACATCCGTCAGGTACAAACGGCGCTTGAACTCGGCTTCTCGGAAACCACCAACTACCCGACCGGTGCGGCTCTGGCCCTCGGCAGCGGCGCGACGGCGCATGTGCTTTGCAACAACGCCGGCACCTCGGCTTTCCAGGCCACTTCAGCCGGTTGCACGACGATCTACATGGGCTTGATCCCAGCCAACCCTTCGCCGAACGGCGCCAGCTATCTCTATAACAGCGCGTCCGGCTCGGGCACCTACTCGATCACTTTCACGCTTGAAGGGGCCACCGGTCAGCTGACTTCTGCCTCCTATCCGGCGCAATGGTGCGCCAACCAGAACGGCATCCAGGCCGGCAGCAGCTGCTAGTTCCGGTTCCAACTCCCACAAACCCGCCTTTTGGGCGGGTTTGTGGTATCATACGGGCATTGCTAACCGTTCTGCGGCCTATGTTATCCCCAAGAAAATCCATACCCGCGTTCACGCTGATCGAGCTGTTGATCGTCGTCGGGATCATCGGTCTCCTGGCCACGATCACGATCGCCGTCGTGAACAATGGCCGTGTCAAATCACGGGACAGCAAGCGCGTCGCCGACTTGAAGCAGTTGCAGAAAGCGCTTGAGCTGTCTTTTGAACCGAGTGCCGGTTATCCCGTCGTAAGCGGATCGCTCCCGCTCCCGGGGGCAACCGCCAGAGTTTTCTGCAATAACGCCGGTGTCGGGGTCTTCCAGGCCACTTCGGCGGGCTGCTCAACGATCTACATGGGCATCGTACCCTCCAATCCGACGCCCGGAGGCGCGGGTTACTCGTACCGGAGCACGAATGGCAACGGCGTGGCCTGCACGACTGCGCCATGTCTCGGCTACTGCATCCAGACGACGTTGGAACAGGGGCTTTCGCAGGGCGGCCTTGCGGCCGGTACCGTGATCGTCGATCAGTCTTCGCTCAAAAACGGCACCTGTCCGTAACGCATGTCGGTCGTCGTTGTTTTGCTGGGACTGGCCGTCGGAAGTTTCCTGAACGTGGTGATCGGTCGGCTGCGCGCCGGCGAAACAGGCTGGCGGAACCGGTCGCGCTGTCCGAAGTGCCGCACGCTGCTCGCAGGCATCGATTTGGTGCCGCTGCTCAGTTTCGCGCTGCTGCGCGGGCGCTGCCGTACCTGCCGCAAGCCGATCTCCTGGCGGTATCCGATAATCGAAGCTTCGACGGCAGCGCTTTTTCTCGCTATCTATGTCCTGCACGGAGGGGTCGCAGGCGTTTTTTCCGGCCAGTGGCTGTTCATGGTGCGCGATGCGATATTCGTGTCCGGATTGACCGTCGTGTTCGTCATCGATCTGCTCGACATGGTGGTGTTCGATTCGGTCACGCTGCCGATGATGGCGGTCGCCTGCCTGTTCAACCTCGCCCTTGGCGCGAAGCCGCTCAATTTGCTCGGAGCGGCGCTTTGCGGCGGTGGATTTTTCCTGATCCAGTATGTCGTTTCGCGCGGCCGGTGGATCGGAGGAGGGGATATCCGCATCGGGGCGATGATGGGGATGATGCTCGGTTTCCCCGGAGTGCTGCCCGCCCTGTTCTTTTCGTACGTGCTCGGCGCATTCTTCGCGCTCGTCCTGCTTGCTTCCGGCAGGGTGGCGTGGTCGAGCCGAATGGCGTTCGGAACGTTCCTGAGCGTCGGGACGCTGATCGTGCTATTTTTCGGCGGGCGCCTGATCGCTTGGTATGCCTCGTTCCTTTCGCTCTGAACGCCCAGGCCGATCCGCCCGCGGCTTCACCTTGGTTGAGCTGCTGGTTTCGATTTCGATCATCGGGGTGTTGACCGGACTCATGCTCGCCAATTTCCGTTCCGGCCAGCAAAGCGCCGAGTTGCGCCTCGCCTCGGAGCTGCTGGTCTCGCAGATCCGTTCCGTCCAGCTGGCGAGCTATTCGGGGCGGCTGGTGTCTGTCTGCAGCGGCGGCGCCAATAACCTCGCCGTGTGCGAACCGGGCATCGTGCCTCCGGTCAGCTGTCCGGGCGGGAGCTGTCAGAAGCGCGTGCCGACCGGCTACGGCATTCACCTGAACCCCGCGCCATCAACGACCTTCACCCTGTTCTATGACACCGACGGCGACCGGCGGTATGATGCGGTGGAGCGTCTGTCGGACCCGGCCTACGTCTCGAGCGGCACGGTCCGCCTGACCGCTGCCGCCGTCGGTCTCCCGCTCGATCTGGTCTATGCGCCCCCCTACGGTCAGCTCTACGTGAATGGTTCGGCCTCCGGTACGCCCACCGTTGCACTGACGCTTGGACATCAGTACGGCTCTGCCATCCGCCACGTGACGCTCTACCGGCTTTCCGGAAAAATCGAACATGACTAACCGCATACCGCGCGGCCAGTCGCTGGTCGAGGCGATGGTGGCAATCTCCATCATCATCTCCTCGGTCTCGAGCTCGCTGGCTCTCGTCCAATCCTCCATCACCTCCACGACCAACGGCGGAACCCAGGTGGCCGCCGCCAATTTGGCGCGCGAAGGGATAGAAGTCGTGCGTGCCCTGCGCGATACCAACTGGCTCAAAAGCCAAAGTTTCCAAACCGGCCTCGTCGATGCCGGAGGCAGCAAGATTGCCCGGCCGATCCTGAATCCGGGTGACGGCACCTGGTCGGCTTCGTTCGTCGCGACCTCGATCTCGGCCCCCAACGCGACCGTCTACGTCACGCCGGACGGCGTGTATTTCCAGACCGACGGCACGCCGCCCACCGGCAGCCTGCCGAGCGCCTACACGCGCATCCTTTCCCTGCAGCACCTCTGCCGCGACAACGCCACCGGGGCCGAGCGCGCGGTCAGTGGCAGCGGCAGCTGCCTGGGATCGGAGACGTTCGCCGGACTTCTGACCGGCTCGACGGTCCGCTGGCGCGGTGTCGGAGGACGTTTCCAAACCCTGACGCTTGAAGAACGGCTGTATGACTGGCGCTGAACTGCTCCGGGATCAGCGGGGCCTGACGCTCATGGAGCTGCTCGTCGTCATGGGCATCTTCGTGCTGACCGTCGGGCTAGCATCGACGATTTTCATCCAATCCAACCGCGCACAGCGGCGCGTGCTGGCGCTGACCGCCGCCCAGGCCGACCTGCGCTTCGCGCTCGAGGCGATCGTCCGCGAGGTGCGCGGCGGCCAGATCGACTACGCCACCTATGCCGGCTCGGGCGGAGTTCAGGTGCCTGCCGGCAAACTGATCATTCGCAGCGCCGCCGGCAGCCGCCTGACGTTTTACGCCGAAACCAATCCGACCGTCTGCCCGTCCGGCGTGGCCAAGTGCCTGGCCGTCGATGTCGATGGCCAAAAACAGAGCATGACGGCCTCCCGCGTCCTCCTTCAAAACCTGACGTTTTACATCACTCCCCAGAGCGATCCGTTCAATGCCGATCCCGCCAGCGGATTGTATGGCGCCGATCAACAGCCGCTCGTGACGATCGCCCTCAAGCTCAAAACCGGAGGATCAAACACCGAAGATCCGGCCGTCCTTTCGGCGCAAACGACCGTCGCTTCACGCCTGTATGTCCGCTAAGCCGCGCCCGTCCCGGGGGTCCGTGCTGCTGCTCGCGCTGCTCGTCATGAGCGGCATCTTGGTCGTGAGCGCCTCGCTCGGCACGATCTCGCTGCTCAACCTGCGTCAGGCGCGCGTCATCGATGACGCCATCACGGCCTTCGGCGCGGCCGAATCGGGGGCGGAACAGACGCTCTACCAGCTCCGCCGCCTCGGCACGCCCAGCTCGACTCTGGCCGCCAACGCCGCCGACACGTCATCGAACGTCTACTCGGGCGTGCCGATGTCCAACGGCTCCCGCTGGACCCGTACGCTCGTCGCTTCTGAGAATACGGTCTTCGCCTCGATCCCGAAAGACAAGTCGTATGAGATCGTGCTTTGGGACCCGGAAACTCCATCGGTGCCGGCCGGCGTCGAGTCGTTGACGTTTTCCTGGGATGACGCCTGCGGCGGCACTTCCGGACTCGAAGTGCTGGCGGCCGGCTGGGATCCGGCCGTGTCGGGCGGTTTTTCTCCCGTCGTTGCCTTTCACGGTACGTCGCCTGCCCTGACCTTCCTGCGCGTCACTCCGCGCGTCATCGACAATGATTTCACGGCCGGCAAGGCCTATCGGGTGCGGCTACGCGCCAAGAGCTGCGATATTTCAAACCTGGCGGTGAACGCCTATGCCGGCGACAACGCCGGCGGAAGCCAGGTGCCGATTCCTTCGCGGATCGCTGTCGATTCGACCGGAACGTTCGGGGCGGCCCGCCAGGCCATGGAATTCCGCCTGCCGCGGCTCCAGCCCCTTTCGGGCGCGTTTGACTTCGTGATTTTCAGCCAGTGCTCACTGCTCAAGGGCGTCACCGGCGTGCCATGCCTATGATCCGTCCCGATATGCCTCTGAAAAAAGAAGCCGCCGGGCGCGTCAGGAAACTGCGCGCGCTCATCAATGAAGCGCGCTACGCCTATCACGTGCTCGACCGGAACGAAATGCTGGAGAGTGCCCTCGATTCGCTCAAGCACGAGCTCTGGAAGCTCGAACAGGCCTACCCGGAACTGGTGACGCCGGATTCCCCGACCCAGCGCGTCGGCGGCAGGGCGCTCGCCCAGTTCGGCAAGGTGCCGCACGCCGTCCCGATGCTCTCGATCGAGGATGTCTTTACGCACCAGGAATTCGAAGAATGGTTCGGGCGGCTGCAACGGCGCGTGCCGAAGCTTCCTTCTGCGCTGTACGCCGAGATTAAAATGGATGGCCTGGCGGTGTCTTTGGAGTATGACAGGGGCGGATTGGTGCGCGGTTCGACGCGGGGCGATGGCCGCGTCGGCGAAGACATCACTGCCAACCTCAGGACGATCGAGGCGATTCCGCTCTCGCTTCGGAAACCGGAACCGGCCGAACTCAGGGCGTTCCTGCGTGACTTCGGTGATGGTCTTGATTTGCCCGGCTTCAGGAAGACCGTCGATCGGCTGCTCGGCGGACGCGCCGAAATCCGCGGCGAAGTCTACATGTCCAAAAAGAGCTTCGAAGCCCTGAATGCCGCCGCCAGGAAACGGGGAGAGCCGGAGTTCGCCAATCCGCGCAATGCCGCCGCCGGCTCGCTTCGCCAGCTCGATCCCTCCGTTACGGCTTCGCGCCGCTTGGCATTTTTCGCCTATGATCTTGTCACCAACGACGGCTTGGTTACCCACGAACAATGCCACGAATTGGCCAAGCTCTTCGGTTTCGCAGTCAATCCGTTGAACGCGCGCTGTGCCGGCTTGGCCGAGGCCGAGACGGTCTATAGAAAGCTCTCAGGAAAGCGCAACGCGTTGCCGTATTGGACCGACGGCCTGGTCGTCGGCGTGCTCGACTCGGCGCTCTTCGCCCGTCTTGGCGTGGTCGGAAAAACGCCGCGCGGCATGATCGCCTATAAGTTTCCGGCCGAAACCGTCACGACGATTGTGCGGGAAGTGCGCTGGCAGGTCGGCCGCACAGGTGCGATCACGCCGGTGGCGGTCATGGATCCGGTTTTCGTTGCCGGCACGACGGTCCGCCATTCGACGCTCCATAATCTCGATGAGATCCGGCGTCTTGGGCTGAAAATCGGCGATACGGTCGTCCTTCAGAAGGCGGGCGACGTTATTCCCAAGATCATGCAGGTGCTGCCCAAGCTGCGTTCCGGACGGGAAAAATCCGTCACCGCTCCGAAAAGCTGCCCGTCGTGCGGAACGGCCACCGAACGGCGGGAAGGCGAGGTGGCGCTGGTCTGTCCGAATCCGGAATGTCCCGCCAGGGATCTCGGCCGGTTTTTGCTGTTCGTCTCCAAACGGGCTTTCGACATCGACGGCTTGGGCGAAAAAATCATCGAGCAGCTGATGGCTGCGGGACTCGTGTCGCAGCCGGCCGACTTGTTCGAACTCAGTGCCGGCGATCTCGAGCCGCTCGGGGGGTTCGCTGAACTTTCCGCAAAAAACCTGGTCGAAGCGATCGCCAGAGCCTCGGCGGTTACGCTGCCGCGTTTCCTGCTGGCACTTGGTATCCGCCATGTCGGGGAACAGACGGCATTCGATTTGTCACAGGCCTTCGGAACGCTCGAAGCGCTGCGTCAGGCCAGTTTTGAAGATTTGAAAGCGGTTCCCGGCATCGGCGAAACCGTCGCCGAAAGCGTCCATGCCTATTTCCGCGATCCGCGCCGATCGAAGGAAATCAACCGGCTGCTGGCCGTTGGCGTGCAGATCGAGAAGCCAAAGGTCGTTGGACACCAACCGTTCAAAGGGCTGACGTTCGTGCTGACGGGTACGCTCGCTTCGCTTTCGCGCGATGAAGCGAAAGAAAAGATCATCCAACGCGGCGGCCGCGTCAGCTCCTCGGTCGGCAAGGACACCTCCTATGTGGTCATCGGCGAAGATCCTGGTTCGAAGGCGGTCAGGGCCGAAAAGCTCGGCCGCCCTGTCTTGAAGGAGAAAGCGTTCCTTGCTATGCTCGACGGACTATGAGTTTAAAGAGAGACGACGTCCTGCGCGTCGCCGAACTGGCCCATCTGCGGTTGACGGAAGAAGAGATAAACGCGTTTGGCGGTCAGCTCTCGTCGATTTTGGACTACGTGAGCCAGCTGTCTCAGGCCGACGTCGCCGGCATCGAGCCTGTCGCACATATCACCGGCGTTAGCAACGTCCTGCGCGATGACGCGCTCCTGCCCCCCGATCCCGCGCTTCGGCACGTCCTGCTGGATGCGGCCCCGGCGCGCGAAGGGGATCTCGTCAAAGTCAAAGCCGTCTTCAAATGATATGGAGGGCCTGACCGATCTCACGATCATGGAGGCGTCCGATGGCCTGCGCGACAGGCGTTTCAGCAGCCTGGAGCTGACGCAGGCCTGTTTGGAGCGCATCCGGTCGTTCGATGGACGTCTGCATGCGCTTTTGGAGGTGCTCGAGACGTCCGCCGTTGAAGCGGCACAGGCGTCCGATGAACGGCGCGCTGCGGGGGAAACGCTCGGTACGCTCGACGGTATTCCGCTTCTGATCAAAGACAACCTCCAGCTGTCCGGCAGCCGGACGACGGCCGGTTCAAAAATCCTGGAAGGCTACATCTCGCCGTACGATGCCACGGCGGTCGCGCGCCTCAAGGCTGCGGGGGCGGTCCTGCTCGGCAAAACCAACATGGATGAGTTCGGCATGGGGTCATCCACCGAAAATTCCGCCTATGGTCCCACCCGCAATCCCTGGAATTCCATGAAGATTCCCGGCGGCTCCTCGGGCGGTTCGGCCGTCGGAGTTTCGGCAGGCCTGGCGCTCGGTGCGCTCGGTTCCGATACCGGCGGATCGATCCGTCAGCCGGCCGCCATGTGCGGAGTGACCGGCTTCAAGCCGACCTACGGCCGCGTTTCGCGCCATGGCCTGCTGGCTTTGGCCTCATCGCTCGATCAGGTCGGGACGATCGCCGCCACGGCGGAAGATGCGCGCTTTCTGCTCGAGGCGATCGAAGGGAAAGACCCGTTCGATGCCACCAGTGCCGAACGCGACCGGTATGTCGAGGCGCGCCTTCCGGCCGAAGGGTTGAAAGGCGTGCGCATCGGCATGCCGTCCGAATTTTTCGCCGAGGGAATGGACCCGGACGTGCGGGAGCGCACGCTCGCGGCCGCCCAAAAAATGGAGGAACTCGGCGCGGAACTCAGACCGGTCTCGTTCGCTTCGGTGGCCTATGCCCTGGCGACCTACTACGTCATCATGCCGTGCGAAGCCAGCGCCAACCTGGCCCGTTATGACGGCATGCGTTTCGGCCTGTCGGTCGCTTCGCCCACGCTCAGGGAAACGTATTTCCACACGCGCGGAGAAGGCTTCGGGCGCGAAACGCGGCGGCGCATCATGCTCGGCACCTACGCGCTTTCGTCGGGCTATTACGAAGCCTATTATCTCCAGGCACAGAAAGTCCGCGCCAAGATGAAAGCCGAGTTCGACGCGCTGATGCGGGATGTCGATCTGCTGCTCTCGCCGACCTCGCCGGGCGTCGCATGGAATCTCGGGGAGAAATTCGAGGATCCGCTCGCCATGTACCTCAGTGACATCTATACCGTCGGCGTCAACCTGATTGGCGCGCCGGCCATTTCGATGCCCTGCGGATTCGCGCACGACCTGCCTGTTGGCTGCCAGCTGATCGGGCGCCCGTTTGAAGACGCACTCGTGCTGGAAACGGCCCGCCGCTTCCAGGCCGTGACTGATTTCCGGGCGAGACCGGCGCTGTAGCGTGCTATACTGAACGATATGCCTCTCAAAAAAACGCGTCTTCAGGGTCGGCAGGTCAAAAAGAAGAAAACCGCCGCCATGGCCGCGCGCCAGGCGTTGCAGTGGTGGAGCCGGGAAACCCGCAAGCTTTCCGGCACCCGGCTGTGCGCGCGCTGTGGCGCTGTCTGGTTTGATGGGCACTGGCACACTGCGCCGGCACTCGCGGCGACGGTTAAAGCGGGCCGTAAACGCGTCTCCGGCAAGGGCGAGTCGTTGTGCTATGAATGCCATTACGCGGTCCATGGCCCGGCCGATCCGGCCAAAATCCCGTTCGAAGGCCAGCTTACGCTCGATGGCCTGCGCGATGTTTCCGAAAAAGCGAAGATCCTTTCGACCGTCCGCAACTTCGGCGCGCGGGCTTCCCGGCGCGATCCGGAAGACCGCATCATCTCTATTGACGACCGTGGAGAGCGGGTGGTCGTGACCACAACCGAAAATCAGATGGCGGTCGGCATGGGCAAAGCCGTCGACGCCGCCTTCAAGGGCGGCAGGCTGCGGATCGCCTGGTCGGACGGCGACCTGCCAGCGCGCGTCTACTGGACCCATAAGGCGTGAAGATGTTCACCGTCTCATTCGACGTTGCCGGCGTCGGGAAATTTGTCGCGGTGCTGATCGGCGCGTCCGTCCTGTTTTTGCTGCTGCGTGCTGGCGCGCGGTTCGTACGGCGCCTGTTCGCGCCGAAGATGAGCGGATTGGACCGCGGCCTCATCCGTTCGCGTTGGCAGGGGATCGAGAAGCTGGCCTCGGGCGGCGACTTGAATCTGAAAATGGCGGTGATGGAGGCCGATGCTCTGCTCGATCACGCGCTCAAGTCGCTGGCGATGCCCGGCGGAACGCTCGGCGAACGCCTGAAATTCGCCGCCTACAAGTTTCCGAAGATCAGCCGGGTATGGAACGCGCACCGGCTTCGCAATCAGCTGGCGCACGAAACGACCAGCTATCTCGATCCCTCCCTGGCGCGCCGCGCCATCCGGGATTTCAGGGACGCGCTGCAGCTCTTGAACGTCCTGTGATTCCGTACGTCGAATGGCGGACGTTCGTACTGGGTCCGCTGCATCTCCAGGTTTGGGGCTTGTGGGCGGCGGTCGGAGTCGTGGCCGGTGCGCTTTTCGCCATCAGGCAGGCGCAGCTCCGGGCGCTCGACTCCGGGGCGTTCGAATCGCTGCTCTTCCGCATTGTCATTGCGGCATTCATCGGCGCCCGGTTATTCCACGTGCTGTTCTACGAGCCGGCCTATTATCTCGTGCATCCGTTCGAAGCGATCGAAGTCTGGAAAGGCGGGCTCTCATCGTTCGGGGGTTTCGCCGGAGCGGCTGCCGCCTTCTTTCTGAGCGTTCGCGGCCTCAGGTTGCCTTTGTTCAAGACGGCCGATGCTTTGGTCACGGCGCTGCCGCTCGCGCTCGGCTGCGGCCGCGTCGGCTGTTTCCTGATCCACGACCATCCCGGGACGCTGGCCTACGGGGCGGGGAAGTGGCTGGCGGTCGCGTATCCGGACGGCCCGCGTTACGATCTGGGAATGCTGTTGGGCGTCTTTGATTTCTTGCTGTTCGGCGTGTTCTTGCTGTTGCTCCGTAGGCCGCGTCAGGAAGGTTTTTACTTCGCGCTGCTCATGCTGGTCTACGGACCTATCCGTTTCCTGCTGGATTTTCTGCGTGTAATCGATGTCCGGTATGTAGGCCTGACGCCGGGACAATACGGCTCAATCGCGCTTTGTATTGCGGGCATGCTACTCATGAAACGCTTCTATGCACCATCCCAAGCCGGGCATCTACAGGCACTATAAAGGCGGCGTCTACGAAGTTTTCGGCACGGCCGTGCACACCGAGACCGAAGAAATGCTCGTCGTGTATCGTTCGTTGTACGGCTCCTACCGGTTGAACGTTCGGCCGCTGGCGATGTTCTTGGAGGATGTCGATGTGCCGGAATTCGGTTATCGCAGCCCGCGCTTCGCGCTTGTCCAGGCGTTTTGATCAGGCGCGGCTTCATGAAAAAAGCCCGGGCGATGTCCGGGATTTTTCTGGCGGAGGGGGGGAGATTCGAACTCCCGATACCTTGCGGTATACTCGCTTTCCAAGCGAGCGCACTCGACCACTATGCGACCCCTCCGTGGGCCGGCCGGTACGGGGGCAGTCTATCTGGAACTCCGCGTTTGGGCAAGATGGCCTCGATGATGGCGCCAGGGGGTTTTTGCGCTAGTATGGATGTGGATAACTATGACGGTGGCTGAAGAGGTCAAGCAAAAACTGGACCTGATCGACGTGATCGGGGAATACGTCCGGCTCCAGCCGGCCGGCGGGCAATCGCTTAAGGGACTTTGTCCGTTCCACGGCGAAAAAACGCCCAGTTTTTACGCGCATCGCGACAAGCAATTTTGGCACTGTTTCGGCTGTAGCGAAGGCGGTGACGTTTTCACCTTTTATCAAAAAATCGAAAGCGTCGATTTTCGGGATGCGCT
Organism: uncultured Gammaproteobacteria bacterium; assembly: GCA_964532415.1. Classification (GTDB taxonomy): domain Bacteria; phylum Patescibacteriota; class Patescibacteriia; order SG8-24; family DYFX01; genus DYFX01. The sequence goes on along the minus strand of CAZHHN010000012.1, from coordinate 2,397 downwards.
CAGGGAACTGGCCCGGCGCGCCGGCGTGGCGCTGCCGGACTTCGATCCCAAAGCCGACTCCGAACGGGCGGCGGTGTTGGCGGTGTTGGAGGATGCGGCCAAATTCTATGAAGCGGCGCTGAAGCACGAACCGACCGGCGACCGCGCGCGAGCGTACTTGTCCAAGCGGGGCCTCAAACCTGAAACGATCGCGGAGTTCCGGATCGGCTACGCGCCGGCATCCTGGGACGCGGCCGTCAAGGCGCTCATGGGCAAAGGTCATCCGGTCGAGAAAATCGTGACGGCCGGCCTCGCGATCCCGAGCGACCGCAATCGCAGCCACTATGACCGCTTCCGCGACCGCGTCATGCTGCCGCTCCGCGATGAAAAAGGGCTGGTGGTCGGCTTCACCGGCCGCATTTTGCCGGACAGTCCCGAGGCCGAAAAAACCGGCAAATACGTCAATACGCCCGAAACTGTCGTCTACAAAAAACGCCGGCTGGTCTACGCACTCGATCGTGCCAGGCACCAGATCAAGAAGGCGGATTTCGCCGTGCTGGTCGAAGGCAACATGGATGCCGTCTCTTCCCATGAAGCCGGCGTCAAAAACGTCGTGGCGGTCTCCGGCACGGCCTTCTCAGAAGAGCAGATCGACACGCTCAAACGCTATTGCAGCCGCATCGCGCTGGCCTTCGACGCCGACCTGGCCGGACAGAACGCCGCATCGCGCGCGCTGCCGCACGCCTGGAAGAGCGGCCTGCAGGTCATGGTCGTGACGCTGCCGGCGGGCTTCAAGGATCCGGACGAAGTGATCCGGAAAGACCCGGAGCTCTGGAAGAGCGCGATCGCCGGTGCGCGCGACATGATCGAATATGCCGTCGAACGGGCCATTGCCTCAGTCGACACCAAAGACCCGTACGGCAAGCGCGCCGCCCTCCAATCGCTCAAGCCGATCTTTGTGTTGCTCGACGAGCCGGTCCTGCGCGATCATTGGATTCATCAGGTCGCTCAGAAACTCCTGTTGGGCGACGAGGCCGTACGCGAGGCGGTGACGCCCAAAATCGGAACGGCGCCCCGGAAGACGCTTCAGGCCACGCCGGCCGCTCCGCGCATCGAGACGCGCGAGGAACGGCTGGCGGCCCGCCTGGTCTGCCTGATACTCCAAGATCCGGCCATATTTTCGGGTTTGGCCGTGGCATTGGATGACCGAATTCCCGAAGGTCCGCTCCGCAGGCTGGCGCAAAAGATGTCGATATATTACACTGAAACCGGCAAAGTCCCCGTTCTCCAGGATGCCTTCGTCGCTTGGTATGTGAATGCCAGGCAGGCCGATCCCGCGCTGCCGCCCGTTGAACCGATCCTGCTCCTCAAGGATCGCGACATGGCGGAGTGGACGCCGGAACAACTGGCCGAAGAAGCGTCCGTCTGCGCGCGCGAGCTCGAAAAAGCCGCCGTGAAGAAAAGCGAAAAGGAGCTCGTGGGCGCCCTCGCCGAGGCGGAACAGCGCGGAGACCGCGCGATGGCCACTCAAATCGCCAAACGCCTCGAGGCACTCGCCAAACGACTGCACAATTGATGAGGAGGGTTATTTTTTATGTTTCGTATGGCGAAAGCGACCGTCAAAAAGAAGAAGGTTCTGAAAAAATCCTCCTCCCCGAAGCGGGAGGCGTCTGCCCGTAAAAAACCCACGGCAAAGAAAAAGCTCCCGGCCGAACCGAAAGTCAAGCGCCCGAAAATCGAACCGCCGCCGCAACCCGTGATCGAGAATCTGTATAAGAAAGGCCTGGCGCGCGGCTTCGTGACCGAAATGGAGATCCTGTCGGTTTTCAGGGAGGTCGAAGAATACCTGCCCGTCTACGAGGATTTCCTGAACCGGCTCGACAAAGGCGGCGTGCAGATCGTCGAAATGAAGGAAGGCCTGCTCGGCAAAAGCGCCGAGCGCGAAGGCGCCATGGCGATGATCCGCGTCGTCAACAAGGAAAAGGATCTCAAGAAGGACGCCAAGAAGTCACCGCTTGACATGGAGATCTCGACCGACTCGATCCAGATGTATCTGCGCGAGATCGGAAAAATCCCGCTCCTCACGGGCGCCGAGGAAGTCGAGCTCGCCAAGCGCAAGGAACGCAACGACCGCGAAGCAGAACGCCGCCTGATCGAGGCCAACCTGCGCCTGGTCGTTTCGATCGCCAAGAAGTTCGTCGGAAAATCGCTCTCGCTGCTCGACCTGATCCAGGAGGGCAACATCGGCCTGTTCCGCGCCGTCAAGAAATTCGAGTACCGCAAAGGCTACAAATTCTCGACCTACGCGACCTGGTGGATCCGCCAGGCCATCACCCGCGCGCTGGCCGACCAATCCCGCACCATCCGCATCCCTGTGCACATGGTGGAAACTATCGCCAAGTACAAGCAGAAGGTCCG
>CAZHHN010000011.1:0-37151 GCA_964532415.1 uncultured Gammaproteobacteria bacterium | reverse complement strand
GGCCATACAAGGCTAGTATAGCTCCTCGGGCGAGCTGTCCTAGTCTTGAACCAAATCTTAAACATTTTTCATCAATTGGGCGAAGCGTTCTTTTGCTTTTTTCACTTTCGGGGTGATCACCAGCGCACAGTACGGTTGGTCGGGATTTTTGGCGAAGTAGTCCTGATGGTACGTTTCGGCTTCGTAAAACGTTTCGAGCGTCTTCACTTCGGTCACGATCGGCTTTCCGCCCGGCGACGCCGCTTCGAGTTCCCGGATATAGCGTTCTGCCGCGGCATGTTGCGCATCGGTCGTAGACAGGATGATCGAACGGTACTGCGTGCCGATATCGTTTCCTTGGCGGTTCGGCGTCGTCGGATCGTGGGTGGCGAAGAAGACCGTCAGTAAATCTTCATAGCGCGTTACGACGGGATCGTATTCGACGCAAATGACTTCGGCGTGTCCGGTTGCGCCACCCGGGACTTGTTCGTACGTCGGTTTCGCGACGGTGCCGCCGGCATAGCCGGGCAGGACCGAGCGGACGCCTTTCAGCATCCTGAAAACGGCTTCGGTACACCAGAAGCAGCCTCCGCCGAATACCGCAATTTCCGTGATGGGCATTTCCATGGGCATGCGCGTTATCAGCGGACTTCCATGATCCGGTAGTCGATCTTCCGGTCGTTCGCATCGATCGTCACCGTTTCGCCGGCTTTGCGTCCGATCAACGCCGCGCCGAGCGGGGAATGGTAAGAAATGGCGCCCGCGGTCGGATTCGCCTCCTGCGCGCCGACGATGTCGTAGACGCGTTCCTTGCCGTTTACCGACAAGGTGACGGTCGCGCCCAGGCGGATGGTCCCGCCTTGGCCCGGCCCGTGCCGGATCGGCACGGCGCGCTTCAGGCGTTCCTGGATTTCCTGGATGCGCGCATCGAGGCCGAGCACTTTGCCCTTGGCCACCGAGTAGGCGAAGTTCTCCGACAAATCTCCCATTTCGCGGGTGCGCCGCAATTCCTCGACGGCCCTGGGACGGACGTGGGTTTGGATGCGTTCCAATTCTTCTTTCAGGTCGGCGATGGCCGCGTGCGTCAGGTGATCGTCAGCCGGGCCGCCGCTGTATTTTCCGGCTTTGCGCCGCGGGACTTGCATAGCCCGATCATAATAACGCGCGGCACCGCAAAAGAAAAACGCCGTGTTCCGCGAGCGGGTGGAAACGGCGTCAGTGTCTGGGCTTGTCGTGGTTGGCGTAGTAGGAGATGACTCCCTCGATTTCTTTGTGAGCCCTTGGTCGATAGTTCTCCGGAATCTGGAAGATTCCGGAGAGGGTTTGATCCCAGGGCTCGCTGGGCCGGTCCGGCCGCGTCGGCGGTTCGAAGATCGTCGGTGCGCGTGAGACATCGTTGGGAGAGGTCGCCAGGATCGTCATCTTCGATCCCGTCCGGTGCTTGACGGTCAGAGCGCTGGACAGTGCTCGGGGTGCGTGAAACTGGCTCGTCACCAGAATGAGCTGATCGATGTGCAAATCGTGGCAGGCGCCGATCGCTCGTCCCAGCTCCTCGCCGGTGTTTTGCGAAGCCGTATCGAGCAGCACGCGCGGCGGCTGCAGCCATGCAGCGAGATCGATGGGCGGTACTGCGAGCGCTCTGGCCAGGTCCGGCATGAGCTCACGAACGGCACTGTAGGTCACTTCGGCCTCATACTGGCCGTTTGGCGCGCGGCTGGCGCCGGTCGAGAAGATGACCAGATCGGCCTCGTATTGCCAGGCGAGCATGACCCCGTACGTCGCCCGACCGGTTGCAGTGCCGTTGCCGATCGTGCCGATGGCGAGGTCGCGCCATCGGTAAACCTGGCCGTTGATGGTCACTTCCGATCCGAGATGAAAGCCATGAATCAAGACTGCGGTGCGCATTGCAGGCCCTCCGTCGTTGTTGAAGGTACAGACGATGCCGGCGGTCTACCACGATATCGTCACGTTGTCAACGGCTGTCCCAGTTAAAATTTTGTCATCTATACTTGACAAAAGTGCCGTTCCATGCTATGCTATCCGGAGTAGGAAGATCGAAAGACGCGAGCCCCACACCACACGGAGACCGGACATGAAGGCATTCTCGATTGCGTTGCTCACCGCCGTCCTCGCCATCCACAGCGGCTGCCTCTCAGGCGACGACATCATCCAGACCAGTACGGTCGTCCAGGACGATGTCCCCAATGCCCAGACGAATCCTTCGCCGCACCCCAGCCTCGTCTCTCTCGAGATGCGGCTCACGACCGGCGAGATCGGACCTCACGACAAGGGAGAGATTGTCGAGGTTATCGGCTCGACCACGGGTCGTGGTCGGATCGAGATGTTCTTCTACGCCGACGATCGCGCCCGGGAGCTGGTACTCACCAGCACCACGGAGATCGGCAGCGATACCGACCCCACCGAACTCTACAGCGGTTTTCCACGCCGGAACGACATCACCGGCGAGGTCGTCCGTCGTTGCTCCGTCCAGAGCCGCGGCGTCGATGGAAAGATCTATGAAACCCGTTGGTTCAGTTTCAACTGACGGACGAGGGATGGCTCAGCTCAGGACCGCGCACGTCAACGACGGCGCGGTTTTGAAATCGACCCAACCGGTCCGGCTTGACAAAGTTTTCACGATCTGACATAACGAGTCCGTCAAGAATTTTCCGTCCTCGACAAGGAGACCGCAATGAAGGCTTGGATTGGCGTCGCGATCATTTCTTCCGTCCTTTCCGCCTGCCTGTTCAACGATGTGGAGGTCCCTGAGGCCAAATATCCGGACATCACTTCCATTTCGATGGAGGTGGTGGGCGAGAGCATCAGGGTCTCGGGACCTGTCACGGGCAGGGGCATGGTCAACACCTACTTCTACACCGGTTCCGATGTGGAGGTGATGGCGCGCGCAACGGCCATTCCCGGCGGCGCTCCGACGCAGATCGACATCAGCGTTCCTCGCTTCGACGGAATGACCGGTGAAAAGATCTTTTACGGGCTGGCCGTGGCTGTCGGCATCGATGGTACGGTCAACGACATCCGCGAGTATAGCCTCGACTGACCCCCGCTTCTTCCTCCACGCCGTGCGTCGCTGATGCCGGAGTTTTTAAATTCGAATGTTTCCGATCATTTCACCAGCAGGTGATAGAGAAAGGCCACGGCCGGGTCGATATCGGGGCCGTAGACGAGCGATCCGCCGAGCGCGCCGGTGACCGTGATGCAGGCGAGGCCGCCGAGCGCCAAAATCGGGGCCGCGGCCGTCTGGGTGATGCCGCGGGACCAGGCCAGGCGTTTCTTGGTCGATTCCGAGGCGGTCGCCCATTCGCGCAAAAGCCATTCCGAGACGTAAGCCAGCATCAGGAAAGCGAAGACGATCAGGCTGAGGGTGGCGAATCTCCAGTGCATGGTCACGGCCCGGTAGAGTTCGCTGTCTTGGGGGATCTTGGCGAGCTGGATGAAACCGGTGTAATAGGTCGGAATCGCTGCCAAAGCGCCCAGGAGCAGCATGGCGGCCTTGAGTTGGAACACGTATGTCCTGGCCCGGATCGGCTTCAGGAGCGAAGCCAGCTCGAGGACGGCATAGGCCGTGAGGAGCGCGATCGGAAAATGGACGAGGAGAGGATGCAGGTTCATATGCGGACATCATAGCGCAGGCACGGCCGGCCGATAAGGCCGAGGTTCACAGCTGCCGGTTCTTGAGTTACAGTGGGCTTCATGAAAACGAAATACGCCATTTTAGCCGTCGGGTGTATTTTTCTGGTCACCGGGCTTGCCGTGCTCGCTCATGTCTCACGGCCGGCGGCGGCGCAGAAAGCGGTGCCTCCGCAGGCAGTGGCTGGGGCTCCCGCCTCGCTGCCCGACCACGTCCGAACGGTCGAGATCGAACCGAACGTCACGTATGGTGAGCTGATGGCTTCGGCCGGCGTTTCTTCGGTGGACGCCTCCGGCATCTACGCGGCTTCGCAGGGCGTGTACGATCTCGCCATGCTCCGGGCGGGAAAAACGCTCCAGCTGCATGACGATTCAGCCACCGGAGCGCTCAGGGAGCTCGTGTATCCGCTCAGCACCGAAGAGGAACTTGATGTGCAAAGAGACGGGACGGGCTGGAAGGCCATGCGCGAAGCGATCGCTTACGAAGTGCGCCTCAAAACGGTCAAGGGTTCCGTCGACAGCTCCTTATACGCGGCCGGTCTGGCGCAGGGCGCCGACGAGCGCGCCATCATCGGGCTTGGGGACGTCTTCCAGTGGACGGTCGATTTCGCGCAGGACGTACGGGCCGGCGACCGGTTTTCGATGGTTTACGAGGAGCGTTACCGCGATGGTCAGTACGTGATGCCGGGCGCGATTTTGGCGGCCGAATACGTCAACGACGGCACGGTACATCGGGCGTTCTCTTACGAAGATGCCTCCGGAACGGGCGGATATTACGACGAACAGGGAAATTCCCTGCGCCGGATGTTCCTGAAAGCCCCGGTCGCCTTCAAATACATCACTTCGGGATTCACGACCGGTTTGCGTTACGTCAGCGCCTTCAATGTTTCGACTGGGCACCGTGCCATCGACTATGCCGCGCCGGTCGGCACGCCCATCCGCGCCACCGCCGACGGCACGGTAACGTTCGCCGGCTGGGACGGCCCGTACGGCAACAAGATCGGCATTCGCCATAACGGCACCTACAGCACCAACTATTGCCACCAGTCGAAGTTCGCGGTGAAGAAAGGCCAGCACGTGACGCAGGGGCAGGTGATCGGCTACGTGGGCACGACCGGTTTCTCGACCGGGCCGCACCTGCATTATGAAATGGTCAAAAACGGCGTGAAGATCAACCCGCTGAAAGAAACTTTCCCCGGCACCGATCCGATCCAGCCGAAAGACAGGGAGGCGTTCGCCAAGGTTGTCGCCGAATGGCAAAACACGCTATGAAGCGCGCTTGGTTGATCGCAGTGGTTTTTATCGGGGTCATGGCGGCCGTCGCGGCTTTCTTGATCCGCGTGCCCGTACCGCCGGTCCCGATCAGCGTCGCAAATCCGGAAGGGCTTCCGTCTCCCCAGGAACTCGTGACGGGCCTGTCTTCGTCCACCTCGACGGCCGCTGAACCGGAAACGTCCGCGACGTCTCAGCCCCAGGCACCACGTGAAGAACAGGCTGAGACGCCTTCGATCGGCTATCTGCCGCCGCCGAACCGAAATTTATCGGGCAGCACGCTCGGCCGTCAGCGCGTGCCGCTGCCGGACGCGATCGCCGATATCCATCAAATCTCCTATCACACGCCGACGCTCACGCTCTTCATGGCCGTCAGCGAAACCGACGGACGGCAGTCGATCTGGCGGCTGCCGGAAAACGGCCGAGCCGAACGGGTCTTTTCGGCCGAAGACAAAAACGGCCAGCTCTCGATCTTCACCGATTCCAAAGGCGTGATCTATGTCCAGTCCGACAACCCTAACCGCCTTTACCGCTCGGCCGACGGCCTTAAAACGTGGTATTTGGTCCTGAAGGATTACGGAACATTTTGGAACATCGCCGATGACGGAAAGGGGAACGTCTACGGAACGACGCACGACTGGAACCGCGCCGTGCTCTACCGCAGCCCGAATGACGGCTTCAACTGGGAACCGTTCGTGGATTTCCAGCGGCTCTTTCCGCAGTACGCGCAGACATACCGGGAGGGCGATGACCGCTTCCTGCTGCGCCATCTGCACGACGTCATCTACGACCAACACAAGCAGCAATTGATCGTCGGAACGGGCGATGTGGCGCGCTTCGCTTTCATGTCGCCGGACGAGGGAAAAACATGGAAGAAAGTCTGGGACGAGGGTTTCACGTCCGCCATCCCGATGTCAGGCGGTTTCCGCTGGCTGCTCGGGCCGGACCAACTGCACGCGCACGGCCTTGCGATCTATGACGCCGCCAGCGGCACGACGCGCGAAGTCTGGAGCCCGATCCCGTACACGTATGCCGGCTACATCTACAGTCTCCTGAACGTGAACGGCATCTATTACGCCGCCATCCACACCGAAGCCAACGAGGTCGATGACATCGTCCCGAAATTCGGCATTATTGCCAGTCCGGACGGAGAAGCTTGGTATCCCTTTCTCGAATACGGACCGCTCACAAGCCACGCCCGCACGAACGTCTGGCTGGCCCAGGCGCCGACCTACGTGTACGCAAGCGTCAACGGCGTGCTCTACGCTTTTCGTCCACTCGACCAGGACTGGTTCAGGGGCAAGACGCCGTTCGCCTCAACCCCATTACCGTAATCTCAAAAACGGCCAATAGGCTGTTTTTGCGTTCAAGTGCCAGTCTCTTCCTGCAGCCTGAACCATTCCTTTTCGAGACCTGAAAGCGCTTCATCGAGCTCGCCCAGACGCGTGCGCTTTTCCGGCGCGTACTCGGTCGGGTGCTCGAAATACCAGGCCAGAATTTCACTCTTCTCACGATCTAACACGTTCATGCGTTCTTCCAATTTTTGCAGGCGGCGCCGTTTTTCTTTCTCGATCTGGCGCGCATATCGGCGCGTTTCGGCATCCTGCGCGTCTTCCGGTCCGGCATCCGCTCCCGCTTCTCTGGCTTCTTCCGCCACGAACACGCTCAGATCGGCCAGGTAGTCTTCGTAACGGCCCGGATATTCCCGTACCCGCCCTTCGCGCGCCTCGCAGATGCGTGATGCCACGGCAGCGATGAACGCCTGACTGTGGCTGACGAACACCAGCGTACCGCGATAGTCCCGGAGCGCCGCCGCCAACGCCTCGGAGGTTTCTGCGTCCAAATGGTTTGTCGGCTCGTCAAGAAGCAACACGTTATGTTCGCCGAGGAGCAGCCCCGCCAGGCACAGGCGCGCCCGTTCGCCACCCGAGAGCACGGCGGTCGGCTTATCGAGATCGTCCTCCTTAAAGAGAAAATCCCCGGCCATTTTCAGAAGATCTTCGGGCCGCGCATCCGGCAGGGCCGATCTGCGCAAATGCGCGATAATCGTATCTTCCGGTCTGAGCGAGGCTTCGACGTGCTGCGCATAATAGCCGATCTTCGCTTTGTGCCACCATTTGCATTTGCCGCCGACGGCGGGCAGCGCGCCGGAGAGCGTTTTGAGCAGCGTGGTCTTGCCTGCGCCGTTCGCGCCCAGAAGGGCGAGGTGGTCTCCGCGCGCCAGATCGAGGTTGATGCCGGAAAGGAGCGCGCGGCCGTCATAGCCGACGGTGAGATTCTCGGCATGCAGCGCCGGTCCGGTCGTGACTGTCGGCGAGGGGATTCGGATCCTCGCGGTCGGTAGCAGACTTTCGATGTCGATCGAGGTCAGCTTGGAAAGACGCTTGATGCGCGATTGGACCTGTTTGGCTTTGCTCGCTTTGAACCGAAAACGGTCGACGAACGCCCGGACGTGTTCGCGTTCCCGCTGAATTTTCCTGTTGGTTTTCAGCGTATGCTCGCGCGTGCCGGCTTTACGGGCGAGGTAAGCGTCGACCGGGCCGGGATAGGTCGTGAGCCGCCCCCGTTCGATTTCGACCGTACGGTCGGCGACGGCGTTCAGGAAGCCGCGGTCATGCGAGGTGAGAATGCAGGCCCCGCGGAACGTCTTTAAGAAACGCTCAAGATGAAGCAGTGTCGGGAGGTCGAGGTAGTTCACCGGTTCATCCAGTACCAACAGATTCGGGTCCTGGAGCAGCAGGGCGACCAGCCGCAGGCGCATCTGAAAGCCTCCGGAGAGGGGAAGCGCAGGGCTGGGCGAGTTGGGTCGCGTGCAGGCCGAAGTTGGCCGCCAGTTTTGCGCAGTGCCAGGCCTCGCGTCCGCTCTTCTCCCTTAGATATTCCAAACCGGAAACGTCCGACGGAAGTGGTTCATGCTGGGAAATCGCGCCGAGGCGGAGCGAGGAGAAACGGCGCACTTCTCCGCCGTCAGGCTCCTCCATGCCGAGCAGAATGTTGAGCAGCGTCGATTTGCCGGCGCCGTTTCGTCCGATCAGCGCGATTTTCTGTCCCTCGGCAACCGTCAACGACGCGCCGCTGAGAATGACGGCGCGGCCGAACGATTTTCGGATGGCAGAGAGTTCCAGCAGCGTTTTCATCACGCCATAACGTAGCGTTTTTTTTGGGAACCAACAAGCGGCGGCCGCGATTTCCGGTCTGTCCACAGCCGCCCTCTGGTACGCAGGCGCGGGAGATTTTACACTGGGACGGCTGCATGGCGTGCCCGGGCGCGCTTATCCACATCCGCCAAATAGCCGGACACTATCTCTAGTGGTATACTGAGTCGGCATCACACTATATCTAGTGTATGCGCATTCCGAACGTTTCCATGCTATGCCGACTTCCCCCATCCTGACGCAAAGAAAATTCTACCGCCCCTTCGAATACCCGCAGTACTTCGAATATTTCCAAAAACAGAACCAGGCGCATTGGCTGCCCACCGAGGTACCGATGGAGGCCGACATCGCCGATTACCGTTTCCGCCTCTCGGAGCCGGAGAAGAACCTGATCATCCAGATCCTGCGCTTCTTCACCCAGGGCGACATCGAAGTCAACAACAATTACAACATCCGGCTCATTCCGGCCTTCCCGAAGCCGGAAATCAAGATGATGCTCTCGGCCTTCGCCGCCATGGAAAGTACCCATGTCTGGGCCTACTCTTACCTGAACGATTCGCTGGGGCTGCCCGAACAGGAATACTCCGCCTTCCTCGATTACGAGGCGATGCGGAACAAGTATCAGTATCTCCAGAATTTCGAGACCGATTCGGTCGAAAACCTCGCCCTGAATCTGGCGGTCTTCGGCGCGTTCATGGAGGGCGTCAGTTTGTTCTCGAGCTTCGCCATACTCATGAACTTCCCGCGCATGGGCAAGCTCAAGGGCGTCGGGCAGATCGTCACCTGGAGCATCCGCGACGAGAGCCTGCACAGCCGGGGCGTCTGCCACCTCTTCCGCGACCTGATCGCCGAGCATCGGCAGATCTGGACGGAAGCGTTCAAGGGCCGGCTCTATCAGGCTTGCGAGGAGATGGTGAGCCTGGAAGACCGTTTCATCGAAACCTGCTTCGCCATGGGGAACGTCGATGGTCTGACGGCCGACCAGGTCAAGAGCTACATCCGCTTCACCGCCGACAAGAAGCTTCAGGAGATCGGCCTCGAACCCAGGTACCGGGTCGCCAATCCGCTGCTTTGGCTCGATACGATGGTGAATGCCAAAGAACACGCCAACTTCTTCGAAAGCCGGGCGACGGAATACGCTAAAGGGGCCGTGGTGGAAGACTGGGCCTAGGAACGCGGTCAGACCTTCATTTCTTACCAACAATTCTAATCAGGCGATTCGTATGGCCAGCTACGCTTCGGTGATCGACGCGCTCTCCAACAACGATTTGACGGCTGCCCGTGACCTGTTACTGGGCCAGATCCTGGAGAAAACCGCCGACAAGTACAGCTGGGACTGCCCGCACTACGTGACGGATGCCGAAGTGCAGAAGAGCATCCCACTGGTGCCGGAACGCAATCGCCTGATTTCCTATTTCGGCCTTGAGAACCTGCGCGACCGCTACCTGCTCCGCGACGCGAGCGGAGAAATCTGCGAGGAACCGCAATCGTTTTTCGCGCGCGTCGCGACCGGCATGGCCCGCGGCGACCGCGCCCTGGCGCAGGAGCTCTACACCTACATGAGCAGGCAGTGGTTCATCCCCGGTACGCCGGTGCTGATGAACATCGGCACCGACAAGGGTTTGCCGATCTCCTGCTTCCTGAACACCGTGCCGGACACGCTCGAAGGCATTTTCGACATCTACCGCGAGAACGCTTTCCTGGCGAAGTACGGCGGCGGCATCGGCACCGACTGGTCGCAGCTGCGCGGACAGAACGCGCCGCTCAAAAGCAGCGGCCTGCGTTCTTCGGGCGTCATCCCGTTCCTCAAGATCATGGATTCCGAGACGATCGCGGTTTCCCGCAACAGCACCCGCCGGGGGGCCGCGGCCGCCTATTTGCGGATCGATCATCCGGACATCGAAGACTTCATGGAGACGCGCAAGCCGACCGGCGGCGACATGGACCGCAAATGCCTGAACATCAACAACGGCGTGGTCATCACCGACGAGTTCATGAAGGCGGTCGAAGAGAACCGTTCCTATCAGCTGGTCGACCCGCATTACAAGACAGTTGTGCGGGAACTTTCGGCGGTGGAAGTCTGGCGTAAGCTGTTGAAAATCCGCGCCGAGACCGGCGAACCGTACCTGCTGTTCATCGACACGGTCAACCGGGCCGTGCCAGCGCATCATCGCGAAAAAGGGCTGTTCGTCCGCCAGAGCAACCTCTGTACCGAAATCGTCCTGCCGACCGACAACGAGCGTACGGCCGTCTGCTGCCTGGGCAACCTGAACCTTGAAAGATACGACGAGTGGAAGGATTCCATTGCCGAATTGACCTATGCCTGCGTCAAGGCGCTCGACAACAACCTCGACACGTTTTGCGAGCAGGCGCATCCGGTCGAATTCCGCAAGGCCATCAACTCGGTCAGACACGAGCGCTCGATCGGCCTGGGCGTGATGGGGTATCACGGCTACTTGATGTCCAAGTCGTATCCGCTCGAGAGCCTGCAGGCGCGGCGCGTGAACAAGGAAATCTTCCAGGCGATCCACGACCATGCCGACGCCGCTTCGACGCGCCTCGGCCAGGAACGTGGATTGCCGCTCGACGGCGGCACCCGGAGGAACAGCTACGTCACATCGATCCAGCCGACCGCTTCGACGGCTTTCATCTGCGGCGAAGCGACGCCCTGCGTCGAGCCGATTTCCGGCAACGCCTACCTCCAAAAAACGCTCTCCGGCAGCTTCCTTGTCAAGAATAAGCATCTGGAGAAGCTTCTCGAGGGAAAGGGGATCAATACGACCGAAACCTGGAAGAAAATCATCGCCGCCAAGGGCAGCGTCCAGCAGCTCGAAGAACTTTCCGATGCAGAAAAGGCCGTTTTCCGCACCGGCTACGAGATGAACATGCGCGAGGTCATCCAGCAGGCGGCCGACCGGCAGGCGTATATCGATCAGTCACAGTCGATCAACCTGTTCTTCCCGACGCCGATCAGCGGAAAATACCTGCACGACGCGCATTTCATGGCCTGGAAGGCCGGCATGAAGAGCCTGTATTACCTACGTTCGGCCGCTCCGATCCAGGCGGACTCGATTGACGCCGCCCAAGCCGCCAAGGTCCAGCAGCGCGACTTCGCCAACGAGGAGTGCGCGGTCTGCCAGTGACCTGATGAGAACCAAAAACGCCCCTCACGGGGCATTTTTGTCTTGTCTTATTTCTGCACCGTGAGCGATGCGGCTCCACCGCCGTCGCAGGTGATCGGATAGGTACCGGTTTTCCAGACCGCCGCCACGGCCGCGCCGTAGCCGCCGATCGAATAGGATTGGCCGGCCACCGCGAAGGTGTGGGGCTTGGCGTCGCGGTTGTCGAGCAGGAAATATTTTCCGGCTTTCACGACCAGGCTGCCCGGCGTGCCGCTGCAGTGGGTGAACTGGAAGCGGTAACCGTTCTCGATGTAGGGCAGCCCGACCTTCGGATAGTTGCCGCTCGTCGCTGCCTGCGTGGCTCCGCCGACGGTGGCATCGACCGCCGGGGCGGCCGGAATATTGGGTTGAGTCGGACCTTTCGGCGCCATGCGGATGGCGGCCAGGACGAACGCGAGAATGCCGATCACGATCCCGAGCACGAGATACGGAAGATACTTGTTGAATTCGGAACGTTTCATGAGAATGAAATGCGTAATGAAGCCGGCGCGCCATGCCCGCGCCCGTCCCGGGCAGTATACCACGTGGCATGTTAGGCTGTGGACATGGATTCGGTACTCCCTTTTGAGACGGAAGTGCGCGTCCGGCCGCGTGGGACGCGCCTCGGCCTGCGCGTGCTTCCCGGCGGCCGCGTGACCCTGATGGCACCCGCCGGCCTGTCGCGTGGCGCAATCCTGCGCTTCGTCCACCGGCACCGCGCCTGGATCGAGCGGACCCGTGAACGGCTCGCGCGCCTACCGGTGGCACCTTCGGTGACCGAGCGGCGGCTGGCCTATCTCCGGCATAAGGAAGCCGCGCGGCGGCTGGCCTACGTCCTGATCGCCAGGTTCGCGTCCGTCTACGGCGTGGCGGTGCGCTCGGTTTCGATCCGCGACCAAAAAACGCGCTGGGGCAGCTGTTCGCGCGACGGACGTCTGGCCTTCAATTATCGTCTGGCGTTATTATCGGAGCGCCTGGCCGAATACGTCGTCGTGCACGAGCTCTGCCATTTGCGGGAATTCAACCATTCCCGGCGGTTCTGGTCGCTGGTCGCACGCGCCGTGCCGGAACACCGTGAAGCGCGCCGACGATTGCGCATCGAACACGCGCTCGGATGAATCGGAATCGAAGCAATCCGGTTACGCCCGTCGGGAATATCCGTAGTCTATGATAGTATGGAGATACTAACCTTCTCGCCTATGCAACGCCTCTTCGCGTTCGTCCGTTCACGGCCGAAAACTTCGTTCGCCGTGCTGGTGGCCGTCCTGGTTCTCGCCGCGGGATTCTGGAACGCCTATCTTTGGAAAGAGGGGAAAGAGCCGTACGAGATGGGTTCAATCGCCCCACCGCCCATGATGACCGGCGGTTACGGCATAAAAGAGTCGACAGGAGGAGGCACGGAAGACCTAAATGAAGCGCAAAGCGGCGTGGGAATGATGCGGGGGGCGCCGGCAGGCATTCCGCCGCTGCCACGCCCAACGGCCGGAGCGACCGCCGCCGAAGTCGATCAGAAAATCATCAAGAACGGCAACCTGAGCCTGACGGTCGGTAAAGTGGCGGATGCGGCGGACCGGATCACGCAGTTGGCCCAGTCAGGCGGAGGTTTCGTGCAAAGCTCGATGGTGGCCGACCGCGGCGATGGGACCTACCGTGGCGAGGTCAGCGTCCGGGTTCCGGTGGCAAAATTCGAGGAGATGATGGGCGAAATCAAGAAATTGGCCTCGTTCGTACGAAGCGAAACGGCCACCGGCCAGGACGTGACCGAGCAGTACACCGACCTGCAAGCCCAGCTGCGCAACGCCCAGGCGCAGGAGCAGACGTATCTCGAGGTTCTGAAGCAGGCGCGCAGCGTCGAGGACATCCTCAAGGTGCAGGCGCAGCTCGGCGCCATCCGCGGGCAGATCGAATCGCTGCAGGGCCGCATCACCTATCTCGGCAATCAGACGTCGTACTCGACGATCAGCGTGACACTCGAGGAAGAGCCGAACGTGCGCGCGCCGACCAGGGGCTTCCGACCGTTCGCGATCGTGCAGGAAGCCGCACAGGAACTCGTCGCGACGGTCCAGAATATCATCGCCGGATTGATCTGGATCGTCATCCTTTGGGGCGGCATCCTGATCCCGCTGATTCTCGTGCTCTGGATCATCGCGAAGCTTTGGAAACGGCGCGCGAAACGGAATCCGCAGGCCTGAACGGAACGAAAACGGGGATTGACAGATCCCCGTTTTCGTTGTAAAGATGAAGCGTGCCTCTCCGGACACCCGTTTCCGGCGGTGTCGGTGCCGGATGCCCGGAGAGGAAGATCATTACTGCCTCCCGGGTTTATCCAACCCTATGCGGCAGGCATTCTTCCTGCTCCTGACGCTCCTTCTGCTGCGTCTGTTCATGCCCGAGCTCGGTCACCGGCTCGAAGAGGCGCTCCTCGCGCTGCTCGATCTGGCCCAGCGGGCGCTCGTCTCGGCTCAGCTTCCACGCTGAGCCTTCGCTTTCCACGCATTTCACGATATGACCCATCCCGTCCTGATTCTCAGGCCAGGCAAAGAGGCCAATGTGGCCTTCCTCCATCCGTGGATTTTTTCCGGCGCCTTCGAAGAGATTTCGGATGACATACCGCACGGCTCCGTTGTCCGCGTCGCCGACCGGAGCGGCAGGATCCTGGCGACCGGCACATTTTCCTCAAAATCCTCGATCGCGGTGCGCGTCTTCGGAGGGGGCGAAATCGAAATCGATCGCGCATGGCTGAAACGCCGGTTGAAAGAAGCCGAAGCCCGGCGGCGTCTGATGGGCTACGGTCCCGGCACGGCGACAACCGGCTATCGCGTCGTCTTCGGCGAAGCCGACGGCCTGCCGGGCTTGGTCGTCGACCGTTACGGCGAGATGGCCGTCTTCCAAATTTCGACCGCCGGCATGGATGCATTACGGAACGACCTTCTTGCGGTTTTGGCGGAAGTTTTGAAGCCGCAGGCCGTCATCGAACGCAGCGACATCTTGGTACGGGCCGAAGAAGACCTGGGAGAGGTCGTCAAAATCCACGCCGGCGCTG
This sequence comes from uncultured Gammaproteobacteria bacterium, assembly GCA_964532415.1. GTDB lineage: Bacteria > Patescibacteriota > Patescibacteriia > SG8-24 > DYFX01 > DYFX01. Next base: position 22,893 of record CAZHHN010000011.1, on the reverse strand, counting down.
CGGACGATCTCGCGACCTTCGAGGAGCACGGCGTCCGTTACCTGGCCGATGTCGTACAAGGCCAGAAAACCGGTTTTTTTCTCGATCAAAAAGATGCCCGTGCGGCGCTTGGACGGTTGGCGGACGGTCGCACGATTCTGAATCTCTTTTCCTACTCGGGCGCCGCCGGCATCGCGATGATGCGGGGCGGGGCGGCATCGGTTCACAACGTCGACGCCTCAGCCGAAGCGCTCGATCTTTGCCGGAGGCAGGCGGAGCTGCACGATATTTCCCCAGAAAAATTCACGGGGGAGCAGGCGGATATTTTCCAATGGCTGGGCGCCGGCCAGGAGCGGCGCTACGGGCTCGTGACGATGGATCCGCCCGCGCTCATCAAGTCGATGAAAGATGCCGAAGAGGGGCGCAAGGCGTATCACTTCCTGAACCGTGCCGCCATGCGGCTGGTCGAAGACGGCGGCGTATTCGCCACTTCGAGCTGCTCGCATTTCCTTTCGGAAGACGATCTGGCGTTCACGCTTCGGCGCGCCTCGGTCCAGGCCGGTATCCGGCTCGAAATGCTGGCCGCCATCCGGCAAAGCCCGGACCACCCGCAATCGGTCTACTTCCCGGAATCATCATATCTCAAAACATTCATCTTCAAGGTCGCCCGTTGAAGGAAAAAGTATCGTTCAGGCAAGCAGGGCGTCGATCTTGGCGGCCAGAACGAAATCGTTTTCGGACAGGCCTTTGATGGCATGGGTCGAGAGGGTGAAAAGGACGCGGTTCCATCGGATGAGCATATCGGGATGATGACCTTCGCGTTCCGCGACATCGGCCGCGCGATTGACGAACGCCATGGCTTCTTTGAAATCCCTGAACTTCAGTTCGCGCGAGACCGACAAGGCGTCCCCCGCGAGCTTCCATTCCGGTATCTGAGCGGTAAGCGGAACGATCTGTTCGGGCGTGAGGGGCGGGATACCGCCTTCGCACGGTTTGCATTTCAAGTCGCAGAGTCTGGGCTGGTCCATAGGAACGGCGTATACTGGCGTTGAATCAATTAATCACATTCTATGGCATTAAAAATCGGTGACAAGGCCCCATCCTTTCCGGCCTTGAAAGAACACGTCGGTTCCTGGGTGCTGCTGTATTTCTATCCAAAGGACGATACCCCGGGCTGCACAACCGAGGCCTGTACGTTACGCGATCATTTTCCGGCCTTCGAGAAACTGAGCGTCGTCGTGCTCGGGGTTTCGACCGACTCGGTCAAAAGCCACGAAAAATTTGCCAAGAAATACGATTTACCATTCAGGCTCGTGCCGGACGAAGACAAAACGATCGTAAACGCCTACGGCGTCTGGGCGAAGAAAAAGTTCATGGGACGCGAATATATGGGAACGCTGCGCTGGTCATTTTTGATCAACCCAGAAGGCAAAATCTCCAAGATCTATGAGAACGTCAAACCGGCAGAACATGCGGAACAAGTCCTCCAAGACCTCGCCGTACTCGGGAGTTGAAACCCCGTTCGCCCAGAAAGTCTACGCCATCGTGGCCCAGATCCCGCGAGGACAGACGCGCACCTACGGCCAGGTCGCCGCCGCGGCCGGTCGACCAAATGCGGCCCGCTCGGTCGGTATGATTATGAGCAAGAACCGCGACACCAAACGCGTCCCATGCCATCGTGTCATCCGTGCCGATGGAAAGATGTGTGGTTATGCGTTCGGCGGCATCGAAAAGAAGCGCGCGCTCCTGAAGCGTGAGGGCGCGTTGTGAGATGCCTGCCGGCCGTGCTGATCCATGGTAAGGTGATCCCGCTATGCGCATCATCCGCTCGACCGTTTTCCCTCACGAAGCTCAGGCCGATATCCTTGTTATCGGCGTATTTGAAGGTTCTGAAACCGTGGCGCCGTTCTCCAGGATGAATGCCGCTTTGGACGGCCATCTCGCGATCCATCTGGAGGAAGAGGACTTCGCCGGCAAAGAAGGGGCAGTGCTCGCGATCCATACCCACGGCAAGCTGCCGTACCGAAAGCTGGCATTGCTCGGTTTGGGAAGCCGAAAGGGCTTTGGCCGAGCGCGTCTGCGCGGCGCCGCGGCCCGAGCCGCAAAGCTGGCGATCCTCTCCAGGGCCAAAAAACTGGCGTTGGCCTTGCCGGTTGAGAAAACCGATGCGACGGGTCCGAAAGCGGTTCAGGCGATCGCGGAAGGCCTTCTTCTGGCGGATTATCGGTATGAACGCTACAGGGAAGAAAAGAAGACCCGGCGTTTGGAAGAGGTCGCCCTGCTCGGCCTGTTTCGCATCGGAGCGGACGCATTCGGAAAAGCCGTCGCGGAAGCGGAAGCCTTCGCGGGCGCTTCGGCCTATGCACGCACGCTCGTGAACACGCCGGCTCTGGACATGCATCCGGCTGCCTTCGTCCAGGAAGCGTTGGCGCTCTCGGTCGGACAGAAACGTTTTTCGATCAAGATTTTCGGCCGCGCCGAACTGGAAAAGATGGGCTGCGGCGGCATTCTGGCGGTGGCGCAGGGCTCCGTCCATGAGCCGAAGATGATCCATATCGCTTATAGGCCGCCGGGCGCCAAGAAGCGCGTCGTGCTGGTCGGCAAGGGCGTCACCTTCGACTCGGGCGGCCTCTCGATCAAGCCGAGCGACGCCATGACCGACATGAAGATCGACATGGCCGGTGCGGCCGCCGTGCTCGGCGTCTTCCGCGCGCTGGCGACCCTGAAGCTGCCGGTCGAAGTGCACGGCATCGCCGCCATGGTCGAGAACATGCCGTCCGGCAGCGCCATCCGGCCGGGCGACATCGTGAAAACGATGTCCGGTAAAACCATCGAAATTCTGAATACCGACGCCGAAGGCCGCGTGACCTTGGCCGATACGCTCTTTTATGGCGCCAAGCTCAAGCCGGATCTGATGATCGACCTGGCGACGCTGACGGGCGCCTGCATCGCCGCGCTCGGGCAGGATGTCGCAGGGCTTTTGACGAACGACGATAAACTCGCCGCCCGGCTGGCGCGGGCCGGGGAAGCGGCCGGCGAACCGGTCTGGCGGTTGCCGCTCTTCCGCGGCTATGCTGACGTGATGAAGAGCCGCCATGCCGACCTCAAAAACGTGGCCGGCAGCAAGGTCGCAGGCGGCGTCATTTCGGCCGGCCTGTTCCTGGAGGAATTCGTGCCGGCAGGCCTGCCCTGGGCACACGTGGACATCGCCGGACCGGCCTATAACGAGCGCGACTACGGCGACGAACGCAGCTGGGGCGCGTCGGGGTACGGGGCGAGGCTTCTGTTGGAATTCCTGAGCAATCTCTAGCAACGCCCGCATGCGAACGTACATCCAGCGCCTCTGCGAAGAAGCCGCCGCACTGACGGCGAAAGAATACGGCAGCACCGACGTGCTCTACACGAAATCGTCCGCGCGCGACGTGGTCACGCGAGCCGACTTGGCGGCCCACCGTCATTGCCTGGAACGCATCGCGAGCGCCTATCCCGGTCATGCCATTCTTTCAGAAGAGAACGAAACCGGACACGATGTGTCTGGAGACGACCTGTGGGTGATCGATCCGTTGGACGGAAGCTTGAATTTCTCGACCCGCACGCCGCTCTTTGGAACGATGATCGCGTACGTGCGAAAGGGAGAGGTGGTGCTGGCCGCCATCTGCCTGCCCATCCTGCAAGAATCGTACGTTGCGGAAAAAGGCGCCGGCGCATTTCTGAACGGCACACGAATTCGCCGTTCCGGGAAAACCGACTGGGCGGAAAGCTACGGCTGCGGCATCGCCAAGCATACGCCGTCCCACCGTCCGATCTTTGAACGGTTGGACGCCGATGTCGCACACGAACCTTTTTGGATGAATGGGCTCGGTTCGACTGCGGTCAGCGCGGCTTGGACCGCATCCGGGCGGCGCGAATGGTGCTTGATGACGGCGCGTCCCGCTTGGGATACCGCGGCTCCGGTGTTGCTTCTACAAGAGGCGGGGTGCGTCGTGACGGACATGCACGGCGCGCCGTGGAAGTACGGATCTCAGGGTATTTTGGCGGCCAATGAAGCGCTGCACCCCAAGCTTGTTCAAACCATGAAGGCTAAATAATGAAAAGAAGGCCGAGCGGCCTTCTTTTCCCTTTACCGGTTCAGGCCTTCCCCAATGTCTTCTCTCCCGGCGCCCAGTCGATCGGGCAGAGTTCTCCGGTCTGGAGCGCCTGAAGGACGCGGAGCGTTTCCTTGACCGAGCGGCCGACGCCGTTGTCGTGATAGAGCGCATAGCGGACGAAGCCGTCCGGGTCGATCACGAAGGTGCCGCGCAGGGCGATGCCTTCCTCTTCCATCAGCACGCCGTAGTCGGCGGAAACCTTGTGGTTCATGTCCGAGAGCAGCGGGTAGTTGAGCGGGCCGAGCTCCCTGAGCCAAGCCTTGTGCGAATGGACCGAATCGGTCGAGACGCCCAGCACCACGGCGTTAAGCTTTATGAATTCCTCGTCCTGTTTGGAGAAACCGGTGATTTCGGTCGGGCAGATGAAGGTGAAATCGAGCGGGTAGAAGAACAGGACCACCCACTTGCCGCGCAGGGCGGAGAGGGAATAGTCCTCGAATTTCTCGTGCGAGGTGCCCTGGAGTTTGAAGTCCGGCGCCTGGCGTCCGACAAGGGTTTGCATAGTGACAGATACGTAGATTAGCGAAGAGCCCCGCCTGCGAGGCGAGGCTCCATCATACGGCGCCCGTTTATTTCAGGTCAAACTTCTCAAGCTGGACGTTGGCGGCCGACCAGTCGATGTTGGCCATGAAGGTTTCGACGTATTTTTTCTTGCCGGTGGCGTAATCGATGAAGTAGGCATGCTCATAGACATCGAGCACCAAGACCGGCACCGCGCCCCAGATGCCACCCTGATGATGGACGTCGCAGAGGATATTCATCAGGCGCTTCTCCTCGAGATCGTAGGCCAGCACGGTCCAGCCGCGCGAGGCCATGCCGCAGGCGGAGAATTCGGCCGCCCACTTCTCGAACGAGCCGAAGTCGCGCATCAGCATATCGGCGATGGCTCCGGCCGGTGCGCCGCCCGGGCCGCCGAGGTTGTCGAAATAGCGCTCGTGGAGCTTCACGCCGTTCAGGGCGAACGTCTCCTCGGCCTTGAGCTCGCGCAGGTCGCTGTAGGTGGCATTGGCGGTCGAAAGGTCGACGTTCGCCAGTTTCGCGCGGATTTCGTTGGTCTTTTTGACATATCCGGCGTAGAGCACATCATGGTGCTCGGAGAGCTGCTTTTCAGACAATCCCGGCAGTTCCTTATACTTGAGCGGTTTGGTTTCCAATTCCGGCATACAAAACGGTTCGTGAATTAACCCCGAAATGGAGTATAACAAGCCGTTCGGAGGCGCGTCTACGAAGCGAGCGTATCGACGCGATCTTCATACTCGGCAATTTCGAGCCAATCCACGACCTTCCCGACCAGCTGGCGGTACATCGAGCGGAATTTCCTCCTGGACATAGGATCGTGGCGCGAAGCGCGTTTAATACTTACGCAAGACGGCACGGACGACGCCTTGGATGAGCGGATCATGGACGTAAATGGGAGACATGGTGGCGTTGGCGGGTTGAAGGCGAATACGCGAAGCCTCGCGATAGAAGCGCTTGAGGGTGGCATAGGTATTCTCGAGCAACGCCACGACGATATCGCCGTTTTTGGGAGAAGGATTACGCTCGACGATCACGTAATCGCCGTCCAAAATACCGTCATCGATCATCGAGGTGCCCTTCACCTTCAGGACGTAGGAGTTGATTTCATCGACTACCATGTCGGCCGGCACGTCGATCGTATCGTTCGTTTCCAGCGCTTCGATCGGCGCGCCAGCGGTGATGAGTCCGCGCAGCGGCAATCCGATGGCCGGCCGACGCGTGGTGGCCTTGGGCGTGAGTGAAAGCGAGCGTCCGCCGTCGTGCCGCAGCACGTAGCCTTTCTTTTCAAGCAACGTGACGTGCTTGTGGATCGTGGCCGGGCTGGAAGCGCCCATCGCTCCGGCCAGTTCGCGATAGCTCGGCATGACGCCGCGCTTTTCGACATGTTCCTGGATCGCATCGAGCAGTCCCTTTTGTTTAGAAGTGAGTTCGAACATGGGAAGAGGTTTATTGAATAATTTACCGTTCGCTTTTCGTTCACAAGTATAGATGAACAAAAGGCGAACGCGTCAAGCGGGCGAATGTGGATATCTTTTTATCTTGTTTGGCCATGAGGCTGGTGCTATGCTTGCGGACGTCTAAAATTTTCTTGAGCGATCTTTCCTATGGGCATGTCCTACGCCTGTCCGTTTTGTGGGGAACTGAACGCCAAAGACCTGGCTTTCCGCTGCGGGCTGTGCAGCGCCTCGACGGTGGATGAAATGGATGGAGCATTTTTCTGCAACAGCTGCGGCGAGATCCGCAAAGACGATCTCTCTCTCGAATGCGGCCTGTGCGGAGCCGAGGAACTGGCGGCGGCCGAAGCGGTGTAGGGAGCAGAAACGCAGAGCACCGGTACGGCCATCGACCCCGCGTTGCATGACGCGGGGTTTTGCGTTGACGATCGGGTTCAGGCGTGCTAGCGTCGGATCAGACAGCTGTTTCGGAGGCGATCGTGCCAGGACCACTGGAGATCGGGAACGTGCTGAGCGGACGTTATCGGGTGGATAAACATCTTTCAAGCGGAGGGACGGCGGACATTTACAAGGCTTGGGATGGTCTTCTAAAAAAACGGGTCGTCGTGAAGGTTCCCAGCCCGGACAGATTCCCCGAACACGCGGGGTTTAATGCCGCCAGCCTGGAACGGGAGATGCTTGCCTTCTCCTTTCTGCAGCTGGAGAAACCGCATCCCCGCATCGTGCAGATGATCGATTGCGGCTTCGATCACGAAACCAGCTATCTCGTGCTCGAGTATCTCGAAGGTGACACGCTTGATTCCTCACGATCGGCACTTGGCATTGAACGGAGCGTCAAAGCAACGGTGGATGTTCTGGAAGGACTGCAGGCCGTGCATGACGCCGGGCTCGTGTATCGGGACATGAAGCCTGCAAACGTCATTCTGACGCGGGAAGGTTCAAAGATTATCGATTTCGGACTGGCCAAGCTGCCGCTCGGTATCGGACCCGCCGAACCGGTGGGTTCGGGGTTCACCTGCGGAACCGCCCTTTTCGCCGCTCCGGAACAGGGCCGGACCCTGGATATCGACCTGCGGGTCGATCTGTATGCCTGCGGGCACATTCTCTATTGGCTGCTCACCGGCCGGGATCCGATTTCGTCCGATCTTCCGAAGGGCGTTCACCTAAAAGGACCATTTTGGATTGAACAGGCGTTCATGCTCTACAAGAATTACTTTCCCGCCCTGCCGTTTTCGGAGACAGCACCGGATTTCCAGTGCCCGCCGGCGCTCGAAGCCGCCATCATGAAAGCGCTCGAACGGAATCCTGACCGTCGCCATACCAGCGCCAGCGAAATGCGGCAGGCGTTGCTCGATGCCCTGCGTTAACTTTCAGCCGATCCCCGCGGATCGGTTTTTCATTATGCCGGGATGCGATAGAATGGAGGCATGTTTGAAGGCCAGTCCATCAAGGAGCGCCTGCGTGCCTGGAGCCGCCAGCTGCCGGGCTCGCGCTGGTACGTCGTCGGCGGCGCGGTGCGGGACGCCATGCTCGGGCGTCCGCTCAGGGATTTCGACGTGATGGTCGCTGGCGTCGAATCGGAGGCGCTCTCGACATTTCTGGCCGCCCGTGGCGAAATCGATTTCGTCGGGCGGGTTTTCGGCGTTTTCAAATTCATCCCGAAAGAGGGCGGCCGGGCCATCGACATCGCGCTGCCGCGCCACGAACGGGCGTTCGGCACCGGCGGCTACCGCGACGCGATCGCGCGGCCCGATCCCGCGATGCCGGTTGAAGAAGACCTGGCGCGGCGGGATTTCACCATCAACGCCATGGCTTGGCTGGCGGAAGATGAAACGGTTGTCGATCCGTTCGGGGGCCGCGAAGACCTCGGCCGAAAAACGCTCCGCGCGGTCGGGAACCCGGCCGAACGTTTCGCCGAAGATTACACGCGCATGCTGCGCGCGCTGCGTTTCGCCGCCGAACTCGGTTTCGCGATCGAGCCCGAAACATGGAACGCGCTCCAGGCGCTCATGCCGCGGGTGAATGCCGTGCATGGTCACGGAGACGGGCGCGCCGGAGAACGCTTGGTGCCGCATGAACTGATCGCCCGCGAGCTGCTCAGAAGCCTGGCCGGCGATCCGAAACGCGCCGCCCGGCTCTGGCGCGAGAGCGGAGCGTTCGTCGCCACGTTCGTACACGACGCGATCGGTCCGGAACAGGAGCGGAGACTGGCGTTCATCGGCGCGGGACATGCCGAAGCCTGCCTGGCCGCGCTGCTGTATGACCACGGCGCGCTGCACGCCGCCGCCGAAGCCGAACGGTTGCGCAGCGCGGCCGTGCCGGATTTCGACGCGTCCGCCGACCATCTCGCAACCGTCATCGGCCTCGCGGCACGCATGCGGGCGAAGCCGGCCGAAGCCTGGCGACCGTCGGCCTTGCGGCAGGCGCTCTTCGGCCGCGGCACGATCGCACGGGATGCCCTGCTGCTGGCGGACGCCCTCGGAGTCCGGACGGAAGCCTTTGAGCGCCGGCTCGGCGACATCCGCGCGCGGGCCGCCCTGCCGCTTCTGAACGGCCGGGAGATCATGCGCGTGCTGAAGCTCGACGCCGGCCCGAGAGTGCGCGAAGCGATCGACCTCTTGATCGACGCGCAGGCGGAGGGTATGATCGCCGATCCCGCGCAGGCGGAAGAATGGCTTATTACCCACTGGCAACGCGATGCACTTCGTCGTCCACTACGCCGAGCTCGGCATCAAAGGCAGAAACCGTGACTTCTTCGAGGAGAAGCTGGTTTCGAACATCAGGAAGCAGCTCGACGGCCTGGGCGTCCGGAACGTCCGGCGGCGCACGGGATTGATCCGCGTCGAAACGGAGGACGCTGCGACCGAAGAAGCCCTCAGGCGCCTGCGGACGGTCGCGGGCGTGGCGAGCGTCATGCCCTGCGCCCATCTGGAACTGGCAACCGGACCGATCCTGCAGGAAGCCGTCCGGCGCTTCCGTGCAAAGCACGGAACGTTCCGGGTGACGGTCCGCCGCCAGGACAAGCGCTTCCCGGTCACTTCGCAGGATTTTTCGGCGCAGGTCGGCGAAGCGATCCTGCAAGCCAATCCGAATTTGAAAGTGGATCTGAGCGATCCGGATCACGTCTGCCATATTGAACTGACCGACGACGGCGCCTATCTGGCCGACGAGAAGCTCGGGGGTGTCGGCGGCCTGCCGCTGGGCACGGCCGGAAAACTCGTCTCGCTGCTTTCGGGCGGCATCGATTCGCCGGTCGCTTCCTGGATGCTGGCCCGCCGTGGAGCGCCGCTGCACTACGTCCACTTCCACAACTTCCCGTACACCAACCGCGCCTCAATCGACATCGTGAAGGATCTCGCCGCCGTGTTGAACCGCACAGCCATTCACGCAACGATGTCGCTTATCAACCTCACACCCATCCAGGAAGAGATTGCTGCGCTTTGCAACCCGCAGTACCGCGTGATTCTCTATCGCCGCATGATGTTCCGGCTGGCCGAACGGATCGCCGGGCGCGAAGGCGCGGGCGGGCTCGTGACCGGCGAATCGCTCGGACAGGTCGCTTCGCAGACGGTCGAGAATCTTAAAACGATCGAAGCCGTCACGAAACTTCCCGTTCTGCGGCCGCTCATCGGCATGGACAAAGAGGAAATCGTCGGGCGGGCGCGGTCGATCGGCACATACGAGCTCTCGATCCGTCCGCACGCCGACTGCTGCTCGCTCTTCATGCCCGACCGACCGGCCATCCGCGCGATGGAAGAATCCGTGGCCGCGGACGAGAAGAAGCTGGACGTCGATACGCTGATCGCAGCCGCGCTGGCCGAAGAGGAGCGTTTGGATATCGACGCGGCCGATTGGCAAACGGCTTGACGCGCGGTGCCGGACGTGATATGCAACAACCGCCTTCCACACCACAGAGGAGAGGTCGAGATGAACGGTGACACATTGATTGAATTGATCGTGGACGCGACGGAACCTGCGATCAGGAGCATACACGAAGCCGCATTGACGAAAGCCGCCGCGCAACCGCTGCCCGCCGGATTGGGGACGAAAACCGCGCCTGATCCGATGGCTGACGAGTCGGCGCTGCGGCGATTGGAGGCGCTGACCCGGCCGGTCCTGCAGGACATGGCGGTCATGATTGCCCGCGCGATCGTCGAGCGGGCCTACCGGGCGAACCCCGGAGACCCGAAGTTCCGGATCGCGGAGATTCCGGAGCTCTGCGAGGTGCTCGACGCGGAAGCGAGCGTCGAGGTGGGCGTAGGCCAAAAGCGCGGGGCGTTCAGGAGGATGGGCGAAGTGCTCGCCTCAATCATCCGAGACCGCGGCCCGCTCTACGCCGTGATCAACGACCGACCTGTCTGGATCGTCCAGAAGTAACGCGACCGGTTCGGACGCCCCTCGCGGCGTCTGTTTTTCTTCATGCGATGCGGCTCCCTTTCCAAAACAAGGCAAAAAATGTAGGCTTCCTTCCGTATGAGCCTGCTCTACGTGGTCGCCACGCCGATCGGCAACCTGGACGACATGAGCCCGCGCGCGCTTCAGGCGCTGAGCGAAGCACAGCTGGTGTTGTGCGAAGACACACGCGTCACCCGCAAGCTCTTGTCGCATTTCGATCTGAAGACGCCGACCACCAGCTACCACGAATACACCGGCCTAGCAAAGATCCGACAGCTGGTCGAGCGTATCGCCAAAGGGGAAACGATGGCGCTGGTCAGCGACGCCGGCACGCCCGGCATTTCCGATCCCGGTGCCGCGTTCGTCTCGGCGCTCGTACGGGAAGCTGGCGGCGGAGTGAAGATCGTACCGATTCCCGGACCGTCGGCCGCCATCGCGCTGCTGTCCGCCTCCGGCCTGTACGCCGACCGCTTCGTCTTTCACGGCTTCCCGCCGCACAAGAAGGGGAGAATGGCGTTTTGGAAAACGATCGCCGCAGAAGAGCGCACATCCGTGTTTTACGAAAGCCCGCACCGCATCGGGAAAGCCGTCGCGGAACTCGCCCCGCTCTGCGCGCCGGACCGCAAGATCGTCATCGGCCGCGAGCTCACCAAGGTTTATGAATCCATCCGCTACGGCACGATGGGCGACGCCGCCTCGCTGCTCGCTTCCGAGCCGATCAAGGGGGAGTACGTTGTCGCGGTGGAAGGAAAAAAATAGGTTCCTGCTCACATATGAAATCCACCTACTACATCACCACGACGCTGCCCTACGTCAACGCCGATCCGCACATTGGCTTCGCCCTGGAGATCGTGCAGGCCGACGTCTTGGCGCGCTGGCATCGTCTGAAGGGCGACGAGGTCGTCTTCAACACCGGTACGGACGAGCACGGACAAAAAATTCAGGCTGCGGCCGAGAAGGCCGGTCTGGATCCGAAGGCCTATTGCAACGAATACGCCACCAAATTTCACGGCCTCAAAGAGGCGCTCGATCTTACCTACACGCATTTCATCCGCACGACCGACAAGCATCACGTCAAGGCTGCGCAGGAATTCTGGAAGCGCTGCGACGCCGGCGGAGATATCTATAAAAAGCAGTATCAGGTGAGGTACTGCGTCGGCTGCGAACTGGAAAAAACCGATTCGGAACTGGCCGAAGGCCGCTGTCCGATCCATCCGAAACTGGAAATCGAGCTGCGTGACGAGGAGAATTACTTCTTCCGCTGGTCGAAGTACCAGGCCGCGCTTCTGAAGCACTATCAGGACGATCCGGATTTCGTGATGCCCGGGAGCCGTTTGCATGAGATCAGGAGCTTCGTCGAAAGCGGCCTGCAGGATTTCAGCATCTCCCGCCTGAAGGAAAAGATGCCCTGGGGCGTGCCGGTGCCGGGCGACGAGGCGCATGTCATGTACGTCTGGTTCGACGCACTCGTGAACTATATTTCCACGCTCGGCTGGCCGGAGGACGAGGAGAATTTTTCAAGGTTCTGGCCGGGCGTGCAGGTGGCCGGCAAGGACAACCTGCGCCAACAATCGGCGATGTGGCAGGGGATGCTGCTCTCGGCCGGACTGCCGCTCTCGAAGCAGATTTTCATCCACGGCTTCATCACCGTCGACGGCCAGAAGATGTCCAAATCGACCGGCAACGTCATCAATCCGTTCGAGCTGGTGAGGCAGTACGGGATGGACACCGTACGCTACTACCTCTTGGGCGGCATTCCGTCCTACGAGGACGGCGACTACACCAAGAAGCATTTCGAGGACGTCTATACCTCCAAGCTAGTGAACGGCATCGGCAACTTGGCGGCGCGCACGGCCACCATGGTCGAGAAGTATTGCGAGGCCAAAGCCCCGGCCGAGACGCCCGACCGCTTCAACACCGCCAATTTCTGGAACGCCTACGGAGCCGCGCTCGATGCCTATCACTTCGACGAAGCCATCCGGGTACTGGAGCAGTACGTCACTACCGTCAACCAAGCCATCGACATCGAAGCGCCGTTCAAGAAGGCCAAGCTCGGCGAGGACGTTTCCCCTTTCATGTACCAGATCGCCGAAGCGCTCCGGCACATCGCCTTGGCGCTCCTGCCGATCATTCCGGCATCGGCGGGGAAAATTCTTGCCCAGCTTTCCATCGATCCTGAGTCGGTCAGCCTGCCGAAAGGCGACATGACGCCCGAACCCTGGGGCGGCCTCCGGCCGGGTTCCCCGGTGAAAAAAGGCGATATTCTTTTCCCCAGACTGGCCCCGTAACCGGGGCCGGTTTCGTTGTATACTGTCGCCATATGACGGACACGCCCGACGCCATCGATGAAAAGGCCCGGAAATTGCAGGCCGCCTACGACGAGTTCATGGCGCAAATGCGCGGTTTGGAACATGACAAGCTCGAAGTCATGAAGCGCGTGATCGGAAGTCTGGAGCAGGAGGAAATCCAGCAGCTGCTCAACGACCTTAAATCATCCTGAACCTATGGCTGAGCCCGCACGCAAGGACATGCCGACCGATCCGAAGCCCGACACCGAGCCCGTGATCGAATTGAAACCAGGCTCCCGGGAAGCGCGGGCGGGCGGCTGGACGCCGGATTTGACGCTGGCGGAAGCGGAACGGCAATTGGCGGAAGCGGAACGGCAATTGGCGGAACGGGGCCGCGAACGCCTGGCCGGCCAAAAAACGGAGTTCGATCTGGAAGTCGAGCGAAACGCCTCGACCTTCAAGAGCACGCTTTCTTCCTGGTGGAGCAGGGCGACGTCGTTTTTCGGACGCGGCGAACATCCGGAAGCCGAAAACGAGATCGATCAGCTGGAAAAGGAGGCGGACGCGCTCACGGCCGAATACGACAGGAAAACCGCCGACATTCTGGCGGAAAAGCCTTTGCCGGACAACGTGATCGATCTCGCCGCCGAGCGTGCCAAGCGCGCACCGCCGGCGGAACCGGTCCGGAAGGGTTTGGACGGTTTGGACGACGCTTTCGCCGCCGGCGAGCAGGATTTGGAGCAGGAAGTCAAAGCAGCCGGCGGGATCGATAAATGGAGGCTCAAGCAGGCGGAGGCGCGGGCGATCGCAGCACGCACAAAATTCGAAAAAGAGCGGGCGACGCATGCGGGACTCAGGAGGTCGTCGGTCTTGGGTGCGCGGAAGTCGAATGTGGAGAAAGGTGCGGCATTCGTCCGTGCGGTAAAGACCGGGTTGGAGATGCATGACGCGTCGCAAAGCATGAAACGGCTGCAGGCCGAACTTGAACAGAAAAAACAGCAGCGCATCAAGGACATGGGAGATCGGGTGAACAGAAGGATGGAATGGGAAGATCTTGAGGAATCGCACCAACGGATTCTTATAGACGCCGACGCGTACGTTCGTACGTTGGATCCGGAATTGGAAACCAACATCTACCCTTCCGCCTCCGGTGATCGGGACTTTAGGTTCAAGTTGGTGATATACAAAGATCGCCCTAGGGAATGGTATAGCTTCGGCATCCCCGACAAGGCCCCGGATCAGGTGCTCGTGCAGCTGAAAGCAGGGCTACCGGCTCTCCGGCGACGCATTCTGATGGAAAAACGGGTGGATCGGGCAATAGCGATGGAGGACCGCGTCGACAAGGCGCTTGGCCAAGAAGGGGCGTGGCAGGAGGATCGCGAGGCATGGGACAAAAACCGGCAGTTTCAAGCCACGGAAAAGAAAGAGCAGACAGGAGTGGATGCCGCCATGCAGGCCGAAGACGAACGGCACGAGGCCATGGCAAAGCGCGTCGATGCGGCGCTTGCTCAAGAGGACGCAGAGCAGACACCGGAAGAACCCGGGGCCTTGGTGCGACAAGAAACCGACGGGCAGCCTCCGGCGACCGGTGCCGATCGGCCGGAGGTGAAGTGGCGTCCGAAAGACGAAGCCGGGGATGTTATCGACACGGTTGAGGTCGGAGGGCGGCATGTACCCGTCTCGGACGCGATCCGGGAAGCGGCCGCCCAAGCAGGCCGACGCATGCTTCCCGCCGGCGAGGAGACTGCGGAACAAGAAACCCTGGAAACCGAACCGGCGGCCATCGCGGAGAAGGCGCTCGCGCATTTCCGAAGCGAAATGGAAAATCAGGGTGCCATCGCGATCTTCGGTTCCCTGTCGGAGGATATTGATCCGGAAAAAATACGGGCAATGGAACCTGAAAGACGTGCCGAAAAAATCACGAGGTTAGCCGATGAAATCGCTTTTGCGCGCGAACTCCTTGGGAAGCAGGAGAACCTGCTGGCGTACTATCAGCGCAAACCGGGAACGACGCCCGAAATTACGATGATTCTCGGGGGACTCCACAAGAAAGAGGCTGAAGTGTTGGCCGGAGCGCCAGAGGACATCCAGAGCGACTACAGCCGTCGCATGCGGGAGATCTATCAGGAAGCGATCGCTCTTGGACGGGCTGAAATCGAAAAGGTTGAGAAAAAATACGAGACGATCACAGCAACCACTGAGGCTCCGATGAAGCCGCCGGACATGCAGCCCGCCGAGATGCGCAGACCGAGAGTATCCCCGAAGAAGGAAGGGCAAGACGTTTCCATAGAGGCGAAAATATCGCGCGCGGCGTCTGCGCTTGCTGAGCGCTTGAAAAAGACGGACAGGGACGCACTCCCCAAAGCCTTGGCGGAATGGGAAAGAATACCTGAAAAAGAATTTTGGAAAGAACTCGGAAAGCTGAAGGATGCGGCAGGAAAGAGGGTGTTCAGCAGAGACGACTTGAACCTCTATTCACGCAACGTGGGGCAAGCCGCTGAACTCAAGGCTGCTTTCTTACAAGCGCTTGAATCGGCATGACCCTCTTCGACCTCATCTTGGCGCTCGCGGTCTTCGCCTTCGTGCTGGCCGGACTCTGGTTCGGCCTGATTCAGGCGCTCGGGGCGCTCGTCGGCATGGTGGCGTCGGTGCTGATCGCCGGCCATTACGCCGCCGCCGGCACTTTCGGCACCTCCAATCTTGCGCGGGTCCTGACCTTCGTCATCGTGGTGATTTTGGTGAACCGGCTGATCGGGCTGGTCTTCTGGATCATTCAGAAGATTTTCAGGATCGTCGCCGTCATCCCGTTCCTCAAAACGTTCAACGCGCTTTTGGGAGGCGTGCTCGGTTTCGTCGAAGGTATCCTGGTCGTCGGCGGAGCGCTCTACGTCGCGGCGCGCTATCCCGTCTGGTCCGGCTTCGCCAAGATGCTGGCCGATTCGAAGATCGGCCTGTGGCTGCTGCACGCCTTCGGTTTCTTTGCGCCGCTCCTGCCCGAAGCGATCCGGCAGATCAAAGCGGTCATGTGAGGCATGAGATATCACGATGCTGATCGACACCCACTGCCACGTGCACTTCAACGCCTATAAGGACGACATGGATGAGGTCGTCCGTTCTTGTCTTTCCGCCGGTGTCCAAATGATCACGATCGGCACGCAGCGGGACACGAGCGCGAACGGCATCAAACTGGCCGAGCGCTACGATGGCGTCTGGGCGACCGTCGGGCTGCATCCTTCGCACATCTTCGCCGGCTATCACGATGAAGGCGAGGTGCAATTCAAGACGCGCAACGAGACGTTCGATCCCGCGTACTACGGGGAGCTTTTGAAACATCCGAAAGTCGTGGCGGTCGGGGAGATGGGCTTGGATTACCATTACGAATACGAAGGCGTGTCGATCGACGAGATGAAGGCGCGCGAAGCCTCGGCCTTCGAAGCCGGCGCGAGGCTGGCCATCGCCAACGACCTGCCGGTCGTCATCCATTGCCGCGACGCGCACGACGACCAGGCCGTGCTGATCGAAAAGATCTGGGGCCCGGTCAAGGAAGGCGAAGCGCCGCGCGGCGTCATCCACTGCTTCACCGGCACGCGCGCCGACGCCGAGCGCTACCTGGCGCTGGGCTTCCTGCTGGCCTTCGGCGGCACCATCACCTATCCGCCGCGGAAATCCGACGTGCGCGAAGGCCGCGAGCTTTTGACCGACGTGGTGAAATGGGCACCGCTCGACCGTATCGTCATTGAAACCGACGCGCCCTACCTGACGCCGGTCCCGCACCGCGGCGAGCGCAATACGCCGCTTCACCTGAAGTTTGTCGCGCAAAAAATCGCCGACCTGAAAAGCATTTCATTCAGCGAAGTCGCGACGGCCACGACCGCCAACGCTCGCCGGCTGTTCCGGAAAATGCGCTGACGCATGTATTTCCTCGCGCTCATCATCGGCTACGCCCTGTTCTATTTCGCGGCCTATTTCCTGTATCCGTATTTCTTCGAGGGGCGTGCGGTGAAACCGACGGACCGCTCCTGGATCTCGATCGTCGTCATCGTGCTGGCCTTCTTCGCTGCCTACTCCGCCAGCGCGGTCATCCAGGATCTCCAGCTGCGCAACCGCGTGCTGCACGCCTTCGGCGGCGGCTTCCTGGCCAGCCTGATCTGCTGGTTGGCTGTGCGCGACAGCCGGCTCCGAATCGGGCGTTTCCGCTTCTTCGTGTTCACCTTCCTGCTGGTGATGACGCTCGGCGTCGCCAACGAGATCGCCGAATACTTCCTGCAGGGCCGGACGGGCATGGTATTCGCGACAGACGTGAACGACACCTGGCTCGACCTGCTCAGCAACGCGGTCGGCGCGCTCCTGGGGTGGGCCTGCCTGACACCCTTCGTCGCCCGGACGGAGGTTGCCAAGAAGGGGATTCCGCGCTAGCCTGAAACACGCCCGATCCGAACGTTTGAACACACCATTTTTCTATAGAAGCCCAAAGATTAGCCAAAAAATATCGTCCACCGTTGACGTCGCGCGCCGGTCCCAGTAGACTGCGTGCGTCTTTCATTTCTATGGGAAAAGATGACGACATGCGCGCTTCGTATCTGCTCGGCCTGCGCATCATGGCCGATTTCGGCGCGACCATCGCCGTCCCCGCCGTGCTGGCCGCCATTGTCGGCGTCAGGATCGACGCCGCTTGGGGCACGCGGCCGTACGTTCTGATCGCCCTGCTGCTCGCCGCCTTCGGCCTGACCGCCATCGTCATCCGCCGCAAAGCCGCCGCCTACGGCCGCGAATATCAGAAACTGGGCGAAAAGAAACTCCCATGACCATCCCGCCGATCGCCGCAGAAACCATCGCCCATATCGGATCGTTCGCGATCACGAATTCGCTCCTGACCGCCTGGATCGCGGTGGCGCTGTTCGTCCTGCTGGCTTTTTTGGTCAACCGGCAGCTGACTTCGGGCGCGCCTGGCCGCTTCCAGTCGGCCGTCGAAGCCCTGCTCGAATTCATGCTCGGCTACGTCGATCAGGTGACCGGCGACCGCGCCAAATCCCGCAAGTTCCTGCCGCTGGTCGGCACGCTTTTCCTGTTCATCCTGGTCTGCAACTGGATGGGATCGATTCCCGGCGTCGGTTCGATCACCCGCAACGTCATGTTGGAAGGACATGTCGAAGCCGCACCGGTCTTCCGTCCCGCCAACGCCGATTTGAACCTGACGCTGGCGATGGCCTTGCTTACGGTCGTCGTCTCGCACGTGGTCGGCATGATCTCCGTCGGTTTTTTCGCGCATTGGAACAAGTTCTTCGCGCTCGGCACCTTTTTCAAGTCGTTCGCCAAGAAGCCGGTCGACGTGGTGGTGGCGCTGGTCGAGCTGATGGTCGGCATCATCGAATTCTCGGCCGAGATCGCCAAGATCGCTTCGCTTTCCCTGCGGCTCTTCGGCAATATCTTCGCCGGAGAGGTGCTCATCACCGTCATGTATTCCCTGATCGCTTGGCTGGTGCCGCTGCCGTTTACCGCGCTGGAATTGATCGTCGGCGTGGTCCAGGCCACCGTCTTCTCGATGCTGGCGCTGGTCTATCTGACCATCCTGTCGGAAAAGCCGCATGGGCACGAAGAAACGCACCGCGAAGACGAGCTCGGTGAGGCGCACGGCCTCGAACCGCATCCGGCCCCCGCTTCCTAGGAGAAAACCTTCGGCTCCTGAACGCTCGGGATCCGAACCTTACTCTTAGACCGGCCCGTCCAGCGACGCTAAACCCCAACCCCCGTCGCCCTGGGAGGCCGTACACGTATGTTGGACGCGGAAACGATGCGCGTGCTGGTGAAAGGCCTGACCATGGCGATCGGCGGCTTCGCCCCGGCGCTGGCGATCGGCAACCTGGTCGGGAAAGCCATGGAAGCGATCGGGCGTAATCCGGAATCGGCCGGCAAGCTGTTCGTCCCGATGTTGCTCGGCGCCGCCTTCGCCGAAGCCATCGCCATTTATTCCTTGGTTGTCGTGTTTACGTTGTAAACCGCTGACAGGACCGCCTTTCGCAGGAAGGGCGGAGATGTCAGCGAAATCTCTTTATGCCTCCCGAAGCCCACCCGTCCGTGCTCGGCGCCCTCGGCGTCAACTGGAAGCTGTTCGTCGCCCAACTGGTCAATTTCAGCGTGATCGTGTTCGTGATGTGGAAGTGGGTCTACACCCCGCTGCTCAAGGCCATCGACGCCCGCAGCGCCAGGCTCGATAAAGGGTTGAAGGACGCCGAAGCCGCTGCGGCCGCCAGGATCGGCGCCGAAAACGCGTCCGCAGAAGCGGTCATTTCCGCCCGCCGCGAGGCTCAGCGTATCCTCGAAGAAGCGCAGAAGCTCTCGGACGCGAACCGCGCCGAGATGAGGGCCAAAACACAGGAAGAGCTGGAGACGCTGATCTCGCAGGGCAAGCTGGCGCTCGCCGCCGAGAAAGAGAAGATGGTGCTCGAGGCGCGCGGCGAGATCGCCGCGCTGGCGGTTCTGGCCGCCGGCAAGGCCCTGGGCGGACAGATGAGCGATGCCCAGAAGAAAGCGATGCTCGAAGCTGCTGCCAAATACGTCGCCTGATATGCCGAACCTCGCTGAAAGCTACGGGACCGCACTCCAGGAAATCACCAGGGACGCGAACGGAAAGGACGCCGAAAAAGCCGTAAAGAAATTCGTCGCGCTGCTCAGGGAACGCAACCAGCTCTACCTGGCCGAAAAGGCCATCGCCGTCTATGAACGGGAGGCCCGCAAGGCCGAAGGCATCGAGCGCGTGCGCTTCACTTCTGCCGAGGACGTGGGCGACGCCGAACGCCGGCACATCTCCGGGGAGCTCGCTTCGTCCATCGGCAAGCCGCTCGAAATCGAATGGCTGACCGACCCCTCGCTCATCGCCGGTGCCGTCATCCGCTATGCCGAAGTGCTCATCGACGCCTCCGTCAAAGGAAAGCTCGCCCGCCTGAAACAGCAACTCTCCTGATATGGCTACCAAAGACCTCATCATCGAAAAACTCCGCGCCGAGATCGCCGAAGCCTCGGTCGACGCCAAGGCCGAGAAGATCGGTACGATCGTCGAAGCCGGCGACGGTGTCGTACGCATGACCGGGCTGACCGAAGCCATGTCTTCGGAGATGCTTGAGTTTCCCGGACCCGACGGCAAGGAGCCGTCCTACGGCCTGGCGCTCAACCTCGAAGAGGAAACCGTCGGCGCTATCGTGCTCGGCGACGCCAGCCACCTGAAAGAAGGCGATACCGTCCGTTCGACCGGCAAGATCCTGTCGATCGACGTTTCCGATGCCTTCGTCGGCCGCGTGGTCGATCCGCTCGGCCGTCCGCTCGATGGCAAGGGTCCGCTCAAGGGCGGCAAGGCCTATCCGATCGAGAAGGTCGCCCCGGGCGTCGTCACCCGCGAACCGGTCGGCGTGCCGCTTCAGACCGGCATCAAGGCCATCGATGCCATGGTGCCGATCGGCCGCGGCCAGCGCGAGCTGATCATCGGCGACCGCCAGACGGGCAAGACCGCCATCGCCGTCGACACCATCATCAACCAAAAGGGTACGGGCGTGATCTGCATCTATGTGGCGATCGGCCAGAAGGAATCGAAGATCGCGCGCATCAAGGCCAGGCTGGAAGAGGCCGGCGCCATGGATTACACCGTCATCGTTGTGGCTGGCGCGTCCGACCCGGCTTCCTTGTCGTACCTCGCCCCGTATGCCGGCGCCACTATCGGCGAATATTTTATGGATCAGGGCAAGGATGCGCTGGTCGTCTACGACGACCTCTCCAAGCACGCCTGGGCCTATCGCCAGATCTCGCTGATCCTGAAGCGTCCGCCGGGCCGGGAAGCCTACCCAGGCGACGTCTTTTATCTGCACTCGCGCCTGCTTGAACGCGCCTGCCGACGCAACACGGAGCATGGCGGCGGCTCGCTGACCGCGCTGCCAATCATCGAAACGCAGGCCGGCGATGTCTCGGCCTACATTCCCACCAACGTCATTTCCATCACCGACGGACAGATCTACCTGGAATCCGACCTCTTCTACCGCGGCATCCGGCCGGCCGTGAACGTCGGCCTCTCGGTCTCGCGCGTCGGCGGCGCCGCCCAGACGAAAGTCATGAAGAAGGTCGCTGGCCGCCTGCGCCTCGACCTGGCCCAGTTCCGTGAGCTCGAAGCCTTCGCCCAGTTCGCCTCCGACCTGGACGAAACGACCCGCAAGCAGATCGAGCGCGGACGCCGCACCGTCGAAATCCTGAAACAGCCCCAATACGAGCCGATGCCCTTCGAGCACCAGGCCGCCATCATCTACGCCGTGACCAACGGCCTGATCGACGACGTGGAAATCGAAAAGGTGCGCGACTGGGAAGACGGCTTCCATCGCTATCTGAAGGCTTCCCGCAGCAAGATGATGGACGCGATGCGCGAAAAGAAGGCGCTCGAACCGGAGATCGAAGCTGAACTGAAGGAAGCGATCGTCGAATATAAGAAGACATTGTAACCGAATGCGAGCGGGTGTCGCTCCGGGCGAACCGTGCCGCACGCGCTCAACCTCCTTAGCGTCGGGTCGCGCGTGCGTCCCGGCTCGCCCTACGCGATACCCGCGAGCGCCGTAGACGCCGGACCCCGGCCTTCGCCGGGGTGGTAAATATCCTTATGGGAGTCAACACGAAAGCCATCAATCGGCGGATCAAGTCCGTCGTCAACACGAAGAAGATCACCAAGGCCATGGAGCTGGTGAGCGCTTCGAAGATGCGCAAGGCCGTTTCGGCCGTGCTGGCTTCGCGTCCCTATGCCCAGATGGCCTGGAGCCTGGCCGGCAAGCTCGAACGGCGCGGTGAAGAAACGCATCCGTTGACCGCCAAGCGCACAACCGTGAAACGCACGCTGGCTTTCCTGCTGACCTCCGACCGCGGACTCTGCGGCGGCTTCAACGCCCAAGTCCTGCGCGCGGCCAATGACTTCGTTCGTAACCGTCCCGAAGGCTCCGTCGACTTCGCCGCCATCGGGCGCCGGGCCGAAGCCTGGGTGCGGCGACGGAAGCTCCCCCTCAAAGCCTCGTTCGAAGGGCTGATGGCCGGAGCCGCCCCGCCGGCCGCCAAAGTCCGGCCGCTGGCCCGACTCGCCAAGGACGGCTTCCTGAAAGGGGACTACGACGAGGTCGTTGTCATCTATACGGACTTTGTCTCCTCGATCTTGCAGAAGCCGCGCGTCAAGCCGCTCCTGCCGCTCCGGCGGGACGCGGAGCTCGGCGAAGTGCAGGGCCATCGGCAAGAGGCCGCGCCGAACGCAAAACTGATCGGGGAATATATCTTCGAACCCGATCCGGCCCGCGTACTGGACGCGCTCTTACCCCGCATCGCCGAAGCGCAGCTCTATCAGGCCGTCCTCGAATCGCTGGCCTCTGAACACTCGGCGCGCATGCTCGCCATGAAGAACGCCACCGACGCCGCCGCCGAGATGATCGACGACCTGCGCCTCACCTTTAACCAAGGCCGACAAGCCGCCATCACCCAGGAGATCGCCGAGATCTCCGCCGGCCGCGCCGCACTTGCCAACGCATAAACCTATGAAAGGAACCATCGTACAAGTCATCGGCCCGGTCGTGGACGTCGAGTTCTCCGCCAAAGGCGGACTCCCCGCCATCTTGACCGCGCTCGAAACCAAGGCGGTCGACGGACACCGCGTCGTGCTGGAAGTCCAGGCGCACATTGGCGAAGGCCGCGTCCGCACCGTCGCCATGCAAACCACCGACGCGCTCCGGCGCGGCCTGGAGGTCGAATCGACGGGCGCCCCGATTTCCGTCCCGGTCGGCAAGGAGACGCTCGGCCACATGTTCGACGTGATCGGCCAGACCATCGACGGCTCGACCGGCTTCACTTCAAAAAAGAAATATCCCATTCACCGCGCCGCGCCGTCCTTCGCCGAACAATCGACCAAGGCGGAAATCTTCGAGACCGGCATCAAGGTCATCGACCTGATCTGCCCGTTCTTGAAAGGCGGCAAGGTCGGCCTGTTCGGCGGCGCCGGTGTCGGCAAGACGGTCATGATCATGGAGCTGATCCGCAACATCGCTTCGGAGCACGGCGGCTTCTCGGTCTTCGCCGGCGTCGGCGAGCGCACCCGCGAGGGCA